>JBFGSX010000007.1:0-15386 GCA_041566495.1 Thermoplasmatota archaeon | reverse complement strand
CGCCGGCTTGAACATTCTAAAGGCGCTCCTCGAACAGGCTCAGCACGCGGTCGGTCACGCCGTCCACGCCGCTTTCGAACTTCTTGCGAAGGTTCGTCGCGTTGCGCTTGCCCTTCGAGAGGGTCTTTTTGGCTTCCTCGTCCGCCTCGGCGCGGGCCGCGTCCAGGATCTCCTGGTACTTGCGGTCTGCCGCCGCCTTACCGTCGGCGAGATTCTTCTCAGCCTGGCGGCGGGCGTCCTGGACACTGGACTGAGCTTCGGCGTCAGCCTCAGCAACACGTGCGTTGGCCGCCGCTTCGGCGTCCTTGATGCGCATCAACAGTTCGCTCTTCAAAGACCGTCACCTGGGGTTAGTCGCGGCCAATCTGGGGGGGTATATGACGGCTTGGGCCCCGCTTCTGTTGCAGTTGCCTGCCCTTCTGGGGCCCTTCTGGGAGCAAGGGATTCTGCTGGAACCCTATTCTGCCCGGTGTTTAGGCCACTCCAGCAAGCAGGCAGCTAGATCAAGGCGCCGCCAAGGGGCGCGTCGGGCCTGGCGTAGCGGAACGGGATGCCCCGGACCTTCGAGGGCACCAGTCCGGGCTCGGTGGCCCACGCAAAGACCGCTGGGGCGCCCATGGTGCGGGCCAAGTCAGCGGCCTCGTACCAGGTCCCTGGCATGATGGCGCCACCCGGGGGCGTCGCTTGGGATTGCACAGGCAAGTGCCGCACCGGGATGGTGGTGCCCAGTTCGGCGACGTGGTGGGCGAGGGCCTCGGCGACAGCCACCGCAGGGTCAGGGACCGTATCGGGGGCGTCACGGGGGTCGCGGTAGAATGCCTCGACGGCGTGGATGCGCTCTTCGGGGCTTGCGTCTTCAAGGGAGAAGGGTGCTCCGACCACCGCCCAGACGGGGCGCATGGTCAGTTGCCGTTGTAAGGCGGCAGCGATGCGCTGGAAATCTCCGCACTCGCTCAGGAGATCCGCGTCGACGGCAATGACGGCAGGGGGGGTGTAGCCGTACATCTAACAGTCAACAATCGACGTGGTGGACGATAAGCAGCACCGAAGCGGGCGCCCGGCCCGAAAACACGGGGCGGGAAGACGACAATTCTGGAGTGAGGGTCGCGGCGCGCTCGGGGCCAGGGGGACTACCAGACGCCGTCGTCCTTCTCTTCGACGACTTCTTCAACGGCGGCAAGCGGATCTTCATCCGTGCCCCATTGGCGCTTCTTGGGTCCCATCTCATCATCCATGACAATAACCACCGGGGTTTGCATCCCGATGTGGCGACTCAGAAGGGCCTCCTATATCACGTTCATGGCGCAGTGGTTGTTTCGTAGCACCATTTTTCGCTTTGAACGTTAACATGTTCGGGTCGTGTGGTGCCAGTTTGCATCTCCGAAGGCCCCTGGGCCCAGTTTGGGCAAGGCCATGGGGGATGCGTAGGTGCTGGGGGTATCGCCCCCGGTCTACCAGGGCCTGCGCTGGCAGGCGGCATACAAGAGCGGTCCAATGCGGACCGTGCAGGCCACAATATGCGGCCCGTGCAAAGGGAGTGCGAGGAGCAGGATGATCGTAGCAATATGCCCGCACATTGGACTTCGATTGCTTGGCGACTGCGGGCTATATGTGCATTCACCGGCGTCCGTGAGCCTCTGGAGACGCGTGATGAACGGTAGGCCACTGTGCCCCGTTGAGGCCTATGTTCAAACACAATACCCTCCAAATGCTAGCCGTGATGACCGCCTGCCTGATGCTCATGCCTCAGGCGGCCGCCGGAAACCAGTGGGATGGTACAGGCGCGCTTGTACCAGAGAGTGGTGCCATCGGGGTGGACCTGTCAGCCATCCTCAGCGGGCCTGATTTCGAGAACGTCGAAGGTCAAGTGGCTCCGGGCGTCGGGCAAGGCGTCATGACCTGGCACGGTGCAAGCGACTGCGGCGGCGATTATGGCATCCGCAACTACCACTTCACGTTCGAGACGACGCTCGGCACGGTGAAAGGATCCGGCATCAACGAAGTAGCGACATGGATGTGGAATGGTCTGCAGTTCGTCGGAACAGTGAGTGCTGGTTTCGGCTTCTACCCACAAGGGGCCTGGACGGACACCGGGGCCACCTATTCGCTGTCCGGTGAAAGCCCCGTCAGCGGTGTGAGCATGTACCTGAGTGCGTTCGGGACTGCGGCAGGCACATACACCCAAACCACCTGCTAGGAACCCATGGGGATGCGCCGCCAGTGGCAGACCGCGACGCCATTGCTCTTGGTGCTTGGCGCGGCGCTGCTGGGAGGGTGCGTCACCAGTGATGAGGCCCAACTCCTCCTTCTTCCCACCCTGCATGACATGGAAATGGCCACGTACACGGCGAAGGGCTTTGACGGACCCGTTTTGGAAGTGAGCTACCAGCTTGTTGGCTCCGAGGCACGGGTCGAGTGGAAGACGTTGCCTCCGTTGTCGCCACAAGCAGGATTTGGTGTGGTGGATGTCGAGACTGGCGAGCGGCTGTACGCAGAGGCCCGGGGCACGCAGACATTCTTCTGGGGGCCCGGCCGCGTTATTCCTCATGATCCGTTCACGGCGCTTGTCGGGTTCGAAGGTGAACTCAACTTGCTGGATGACCTTGCAGTCTTGCTGGGGCCCCAATGGGCGTTTTGGGAGCCCCGTGCGGACTCTTGGCCGTACGAAATCTCAACAGATTCGTCGTCCAACAACTGGACCATCGAGATCGCCGTGGATTGCTGGGCAAGTTGCCCGTCGAACCAGGGCGCCATCCCACTTCGACAAGTCTGGGTCGGCGATCATGGGATGCTTCCCGCGCGCTTCCACTACCATGCGGAAGGTTCCGCAGGATTGTATCTTGAGCGAGTCTCCCACACGCTCGGGGAGATGGCCGACGTCACGGTGCACCCATGGCCCGAGGCACCCTCAACGCAAGCCGCACGCTTGTGCTCGGGTTGGCCATGCGCCGGCCCAAACTGGCCCGAGCGCTTGGCCCCTGCGACCGTACAACGCGTGATTGAGAGCGACCCAGCGTGGATTCTCTGGCGCCAGGAATATCCGGACGTCCTCCCGTCACTCATGGTGGCTAGCACCGGCAGCTTGGCGCGCCTTGGCGTCACGCCGGTCGGCGAGCAGGCGGGCGGCGGAATCAACTATCCAATCGTGGGCGCGCACATTGAACAGTTTGGAGCACTTTGGGTCGTATCCGACCAAGGTGACCTGGAGGAGGTTCCGTCGCGTGCCAGGGGTCAAGCAAGCTGGTTCGATTCCATGGAAGCGCCGGCACCTCTCGCCGCTGCGATCACGATGTCCGAAGCCTTGGAAATCGCTCGGAGCCAAGGCATCGAAGGCGATGTGAGTGCCTTCACGTTCCTACTTCGGGGTTCTCTGTCCAACCCTGACCCGAGGGGGCAGCCCGTCCTGTTCATGCGCTTTGGTGACTTCGACAACAGTACGGTCGCAACGATGTCCATGCACGATGGGACGCTGATGGCGCTGAGCGGGTGACATTGACCCACGCCGGCTGTTCATCGACGAGCCGACACATACCATGCAAGCCCAATCCGCGACTGGGCATCTGAATGCGAGGAGCAGGACTATCACATGGTTTTGCCCGCAAACCACCGGCGCGCACCGCACCCTATCGGTCCTTCCAAGGTGCTGTCGCGGCGCGGATCACCCTCGGCAGGCCACGGTGCTGCCCTAGGGCGGTCCACTCATGGCCGGATGGACCAGCGCAGGGCCACGCACAACCTGAGTTCCCGGGCCAACCGAAACAGCGGGGCCGCCTGCGAGTTCCACACTCGGCCCTGCTGGGTCGCCCCACCAGTTGTTGCGCGCATCCAGAACAGGTGCGAGCCCCTCGTTGACCACGGCATAGGGACCGTTCGATTCGAAGGCGCTCGAGGAAATCACCCACACGGCTTCCGGAATGAAGTTGTGAAGGTAAATGCCGCCCCGGAATTCACTTGCCGGCACCGGATGGTTTCCCGCCGATTGGCCGTTCAGGCGGAAGCTGGAACTAGCGATGGCAACGACTTCTGCTTGGAGGCTCAAGCCCAGTTCTTGGCTACGTTCGATGCGGCTGTTGTCCATCAGGAATTCGCCAGTCAGCCCGTACCAGCTTTGCAGACCGTAGCCGTTGTCAAGCAGTTGCGCGGAGCTGACCGAAACATGTGGTGATGCAGGGATTTCAATTCCGAACAATGAGTTGGATACGGAAACGTGCTCCAGACTTACATCGCTCTGGCTGGCAATGTAAACGCCATATTCACTGCAGCCGTCGATTTGCAGCCCTTGTGCGGTGAATGGTGATTCCAAGAGCGTTGCCAGCACGCCGACGTCCTCGCAATCGATCTTCAGTGAGTTGCCGTGGATTGCCGTGACACCGCCCAGAATTCCTGCTTCAAAGCCCGCAACCAAGACCTGATTGGCATTCACCGTGAACGGTGCTTGCGTACGGCCGGAGATCCCCGCCATCCCATTCCCCTGAATCGAGACGTTGTCTAGGCGAACGTTGGTGCCAGCAGCGAGCGAGATTCCAAACGCATTGGCGAGACCGGCGGGCGTTTCCGGCTGGACGTTGATGGTTGAATTCCGGATCGTCAACACCCCCGAGTCTATCTGAAAATCGATTCCGCCGCTTCGCGAAAAGATGGAGGCGCCCTCGACCGTGAGGCGGCATTCGGTGCAGGACTCCGCACCAGTCCATTGAATTCCAACCTCGCCGCTTGAGATCTGGATGTTCCGCAGCACGACCGGCGCCGATCCTTCGATTCGGATGGCCGACATGGAACCCGATGAATCAGGCAGGCCATCGAATACACGCGTTCCATCGTCCAGGCAAGCGGAGCTTGCTTCACACCATTCGGGGGAAATCAAAAAGGGGGAAGAGTTGGAAGAAGGATGGCCCACACAGCCCGCCATGGTCGCCATTCCCATGATGAATAGGATGGTGATGGAGCGCGGAAGGATGGCGGACTGAAGCTCCATGGGCAGCAATGCCTACAGCTGTCCTTCAATGAATTGGAGGAAGTCGCCGGCGGATTCCGCGAAGCCGCAGGCTTGATTGCGACGGGGAAGCAAACCGACGTGGAGTCGGGCAAGCCATCCTGCAGGTCCAATTTGATCGGACGTGGAAAGTGCGAGGAGCAGGATTTGCCGCGGGGGCAATGGAGCGGATCGACGTTGCCGTCGCGGAGCGAGCGTAGCGAGCGGGTAATCCTGCTCGAGCACGAACGCAGTGAGTGCGAGGAGCAGGATTTGAACCTGCGAACCACTAAGGACCAGCCCCTCAAGCTGGCGTCGTTGGCCACTTGACTATCCTCGCGTTGGGTGTGTAGGCCGAGGCCCACACGATTGGCGGATGAGCCCGGATTCCCGAAGGATTCAGGGCTTAGCGCGACGAGGGAGATTTGAACTCCCGTGGGAAGAATCCCAGAGGCTTAGCAGGCCCCCGCAATACCGAGCTATGCGATCGTCGCGTATGGCGGGGCATCGCCCCTCGCCCCAGGATACCGATTTCCTGGTGCTGCGAGAGCCGCCGACTCAGGTGCCTCATATGACCGTTTCGGGGCGATGCTGCCGTTTTAGGCCGTGGCGGGGAGCTTGCGGGCCCTGCACACCACGTCCAGGATGGCTTGTTGGCCGACCTCGAAGTGGCTGTACAGCTCTTCGGGGGTGCCACTCATGGTGAAGTTGCGCACACCGATGCGGCGCAGGGGCACACCGATGGCGGCGTCCGTGAGGCATTCGGCCACGGCGCTGCCCAGGCCGTTCTGGCGGAAGTGGTCCTCTGCGGTGACCACGTAGCCGGTGTCGCGGGCTGCGCGCTGGACGAGGGCCTTGTCGATGGGCTTGACGGAGGCCATGTTGATGACCATGACGTCGAGCTGTTGCTTCTTGGCTTCCTCTGCGACCTTGAGTGCTTCGGCCACGTGGGGGCCGTTGGCGATGAGTGCGACGTCGGCGCCGTCACGCAGGATCTGGCCCTTGCCCCATTCGAAGACGTGGTCTTCGTCGTAGATGATGGGGACATTGGCGCGGGTGGTGCGCATGTAGGCAGGGCCTTGGTGCTGGTACATGGCGAAGACCGCGCCGGCGGCCTCGATGGCGTCAGCGGGGACGACGACGTTCATGTTGGGCAGGGTCCGCATGACGCCGATGTCTTCGAGGGCGTGGGCGCTGCTGCCGTCTTGGCCGGTCATCAGGCCGCCGTGGCTGCCGCAGAACTTGACGTTCAGGTTCTGGCGGGCGACGCAGTTGCGGATCTGTTCCCAGCCGCGCTGCATGAAGGTGGCGAAGGTGCTGGCGAAGGGGACTTTGCCCATGTGGGCGAGGCCCGCGGCGGTGACGACCATGTCTTGTTCGGCGATGCCCATCTGCACGAAGCGCTCAGGGTATTGCTTGGCGAACCAGTTGCTGCGGGTGGAGTCGGCCAGGTCGGCGTCCAAGGCGACGACGTCGTCGAATTGTTCGCCGAGGGCCAGTAGGCCCTTGCCGTAGCCGTCGCGGCTGGCTTTCATGTCGCCGAGTTTCCAGCCTTCTGCGGAGAGTTTTGCTGCTACACCCATTCAAGCCACCTCCTTGGGGGACCATTCGTGGCCAAGTTCGGCCATCGCTTCGACCATTTCGTCCTCTTTGAGGCAGCGGCCGTGGAATTCGGCTTTCAGGGCCATGAAGGAGACGCCGTGACCCTTCTCGGTGTCGAAGACGATGCAGGTGGGTTGGCCCTTGTGGGCTTCGGCGGCGTCGAGGGCGTCCAAGCAGGACTGCATGTCGTGGCCGGAGGTCTCGATGACGTGGAACCCGAAGGCGCGGAACTTGTCTGCGATGGGGGCGACGCGCTTGACGTCGTCCACGAAGCCGTCGATCTGGATCTTGTTCCAGTCGATCATGACGCAGAGGTTGTCTAGGCCGTAGTGGGCTGCGGTCATGGCGGATTCCCAGATGTTGCCTTCTTGGAGTTCGCCGTCACCGAGGACACAGTAGACGCGGCCTTCGTTGTTGTCCATGCGCTTGGCCATGGCGATGCCGTTGGCGTAACCGAGGCCCATGCCGAGGCTGCCGGTGCTCATCTCGATGCCGGGGACCTTGCGGTCGGCGTGGCCTTGCAGGAGGCCGCCGAGGCGGCGCAGGCGTCGGAATTCTTTCTTGTCGTAGAAGCCGAGGTCACCGAGGATGGCGTAGAGGCCAGGGGCACAGTGGCCCTTGGAGAGGATGAAGACGTCCCGCTCGGGGTCGTCGATGGTGTCCGGCGTGATGTTCATCCGGTTGTAGTACAGGGCCGTCAGGAAGTCGATCATGCTGAACGAGCCGCCCGGGTGGCCGGAGCCGGCGTCGTAGGTCATGTTGAGGACGGCGATGCGCGCTTGGCGGGCTTTGTCCTCAAGTTCTTCGATCGACAGTCCAGATTGGACGGTGGTCACGCCGCTCACGATGCGGGCCAGGAAGGGGTGTCACAAAAGGCTAGGGGCATCGGACAGGCCTTGGCGTGTCCACAAATAGGGTCTTGGCGCCCGTTCATCGTTCAAATAGAGCACTGGTCACGCGTCGGCCTTGCGCCTGCCTGGATCGGGTAGTGCAGAAGGGGTTCCTGAGGCGCTCCCACCATAACCCCCATATATCGTCCCGATCACGTCAGCGCCATGAAGCAATTGGCATGGCTCGTCGTGGCCGCTGTCCTGTTCTCCGGCTGCACCGGTTCCGAGGACCCCGTCGTCGAACCCACCTGCGACGAGATGACCCAATACATGGACGCCATGGGTGAATGCATCACCCACGTCGACCCCACCATCGTCATGGAAGGCCTGCCCGCCAGCATGGAACAATTTGAGAGCGTCGACTTCGCCTGGACCCTCGACAACGGCACTCGCCAAGCCGTCCACTCCATGGACAGCCGCATCCTAGCCAGCATGACCGATGACCCCATCGGCAACGAGACCGGCCCCGATGACTGGGGAACCCAGGTCGTCAAGGAAGCCCACAAGGACCTCCCCGAGGCCTTCAACGCCACCTTCACCTGGGACGAAGTGGGCACCGTGTACCTGAAGGGCTACATGCTCATCGACGCCAAGAACGTCTGGGTCGATCTGGGCAGCATCGACGTCACCGCCGTCTCCGTCAAGGGCGAGCGCACCACCATCACCGCCTCCGGCACCCCGGCAGCCCTGGACACCGACGAAGTGACCATCACCGTCGGCCAAGGTGTCACCTTCCAGAACGAGCTGCAATACGAACTCGTCCTCAGCTGGGACTGCAACGACGGCACCGCCCCCGCTGGTGGCGCCATCGCGGGCGGCAGCTCCATGGACATCGACTTCACCGTCGTCACCTCCTGCGACTTCCTGCTCAGCAGCCCCCTGGCCGCCAGCGGCAACGACTTCCTAGCCCTCGATGGCAAGGTCGTCGTCCTACGCCCGTAGGCCGTGAGCTTATCACGGGTGTAGACTCTCGACGAGTGTGCCCGAGTACCACCACGGACTGGTCAGTGCAGAAACGGTCTTCGAGAACACGGACAGCCCCGGCTGGGTCGTGTTCGACTGCCGCCACGCATTGACCGACCCCAACTGGGGGCCCAAGGAGTACACGAAGGGCCACATCCCGGGCGCATACCATGCCCACATCGACCGCGACCTCTCAGGGCCCCGGGGGGACGGCCACAAGGGTCGGCATCCTCTGCCGATCCCTGGCGTTTTCCAACGCTTCCTGCAGACCTTCGGCGTCAACGACGACACCCAGGTCGTGGTGTACGACGACGCCGGTGGCGTCTGGGCCGCTCGGCTCTGGTGGCTGCTGCGGCACTTCGGTCACGAGAACGTCGCCGTGCTCGATGGCGGCCTGCCCCGCTGGAAGTCCCTCGGATTGCCCCTCAGCAAGGACCGCCGCCGCCCAACGGAAGGCAACTTCTCGGGGCGCCCAGGCCACATGCCCACCATTGACGCCATGCGTATCACCGCCGACCTGGAAGGGGGCCCCGGCACGTTCCAATTGGTCGATGCCCGCGCCCCCGCTCGGTACCACGGGGAAGACGAACCGGTCGACCCGGTGGCCGGGCACATCCCCAGCGCCATCAACCTCCCCTTCGCGGGCAACCTCGAACCCGATGGGCGCTTCCTGAGCCCCGACGAACTGCGCGCCCGGTACGAGACCACACTTGGGGTCCAGGACGCCGGCAAGGTCGCCGTGTACTGCGGCAGCGGCGTCACGGCCGCCCACGACATCCTGGCCCTGGAAGTCGCCGGCATGGGCACCGCGTCATTGTACCCTGGCAGCTGGTCCGAATGGTGCCACCCGGACGCCGACAGGCCCATCGAAGTCAGCGAGACCGTGGTCTGATCCGGCGCCACACAACGTTTTTCTTCCGGCCACGGTGAAAAGGGTCCGTGGCCACCGTCAACGTCGGACTTGTCCAGACCCACGCAGACGACTCCGCTGAGCAGAACATGGAGCGCACGCTCCGACTCATCGACCAGGCCGCCGCCAAAGGCGCCCAGATCGTCTGCCTGCAGGAACTGTTCCTTGGACCCTACTTTTGCCAAGAAGAGGACCAAGCCGAATTCGACCGCGCCGAGGCCATCCCAGGCCCCGCCACCGACCTCCTAGGCAAGAAGGCCGCTCAACACGGCATCGTCATCCTGGCCAGCCTCTTCGAGAAGCGCGCCCGAGGCATCTACCACAACACCCTCGCCGTCATCGACGCGGACGGCCGCTACGTCGGCAAGTACCGCAAGATGCACATCCCCGAGGACCCCCGCTTCTACGAGAAGTTCTACTTCACTCCCGGCGACGTGGACGTCATCGAAGGCGCCGCGGCCAGCCACAATGGCTTTGCTGCCTGGGACACCAAGTTCGGCCGTATCGGCACCCTGGTGTGCTGGGACCAATGGTACCCCGAAGCCGCCCGCGCCACCGCCCTCCTAGGGGCGGACATCCTGTTCTACCCTACCGCCATCGGCACCTGGCACGGAGAACTGGAGATCAAGGAAGAACAACTGCGCGCCTGGCAAGGGGTCCAACGGGGCCACGCCATCGCCAACAACATCTACACTGTCGCCGTGAACCGGGTGGGAACCGAAGGCGAACTGGACTTCTGGGGGCACTCCTTCGTCTTCGGCCCCGCAGGTGAGACCATCACCGAACTGGGCGAAGAAGAACAAGTGGAAGTGGTCGCCCTGGATCTGGACCGCATCGAAGTCCAGCGCCGTGGCTGGCCGTTCTTCCGCGACCGCCGCATCGACGCCTACGGCGGATTGCTCCGCCGGGTCATCGATTAGCGGTCTCGGAAGGTCCTCGCCTTTGGCTCGGCGCCGAAGGCTCGCGTCGAGAAAAACTTCTTGCATCCCGTGCCTCTTTGGCTGGCATGCGCCTCTTCGTCGTCCTCCTCATTGTCCTCAGTGGCTGCGCCCAGGTCACCGAGCCGACCACCGACGGGGCATCCGTGGAAGTGGAAGACCTGGCATTCCGATTCCAAGCATGGGTCGACGGTGCCTTCGAGGAGGTGGCGGCACCCGTCGTGGCGATCGGCCACCCCATGCGCTTCGACGTGGAATGCCCTGGAACCTGTCCCCTTGACATCCCCTGGCCGGACTTGGCCGACGAGCAGTGGTTGGAGGTGCTGGTGCGTTGGGACGGCACCCAGATGGCCAACGTGACCCTCCAAGCAGAAGGCGCCACCGTCCAACGTGGCTTCGACAGCGCCCGCGTCTTGGCCACAGAGGCGCCGGTCACCATCCTCGCCGATGGCCCTGTGCAAGGGCGCAT
Source organism: Thermoplasmatota archaeon (assembly GCA_041566495.1). Lineage (GTDB taxonomy): Archaea > Thermoplasmatota > E2 > JACPAO01 > JAHFTW01 > JBFGSX01. The sequence goes on along the minus strand of JBFGSX010000007.1, from coordinate 4,642 downwards.
CGCCATCCTCGGACCGGACGTGCCTACACTGGCAGGCAACCACATGCTCCCGAACATCGTCACGTACGCCCCTGAACAGATCGGCCTGGGTCCGTGTGATTCCGTAGAGCGCTCGGAGCAAGGTGCACAGCGCTGCCTCCGCCTCGGCAATGCCATCGGCAACACCGGCGACGGAGCCTTGCAAGCGGTCCTGTCCCACGCCGACGGTGCCTTGACCGCCGCTGGTCTGGGGGCCTTCGACCAACGCATCCACCTGCGCGACGGCGGCTACGAAGACCATGAGGTCGGCAACGCGGACATCCACGTCGCCCACGGACACTTCCACTACGATGGCTTCGCCCAATTCTCATTGTATCAATGGGCCCCAGAGACCGGCCTGCGGGGCGAACTGGCCGCGGAGCACAAGAAAAGCGGATTCTGCTTCCTCGACTGGGGCCCCATGGACGACCCCGATCGCCGCCCCCAACAGGACCGGGTCACCACGGATTGCCTTGTCCCGGGCGTCAGTGGCTGGAGCATGGGTGTCACTGAGGGCTGGTTCGATTTCTACTGGGCCGGCCTCACAGACCAATACGTTGACATCGCAGACGTGCCCGACGGCTTCTACGAACTGGTGAGCGTCGCGGATTGGAACGACTCCCTCATCGAGACGGACGAGGAAGACAACGCTGCCAGTGCCATCATCGAGATCGCCGGGGACACGATCAGCGTCCTAGAGACCCGCGCATTCTACACCCTGCCTGAGGACACCCGGCAACTGTAGCTAGGTGAGGCGGGCGAGCAAGGAACCCGGGGCGGGGTCGATGGCGCCGATGTCTGTCAGGAACCCTAGGAAGCCGAAGACCACCAGGATCGCCATGATGGGCGTCAAGCCCCAACGCCACAGGGGTCGAAGAACACGGTCCATGCGCCAGTGGCTCGCGACCCGTAATTCGTCGCTCAACTCCGGCCGCACCCAACCCGCATAGACCGCCAAAAGGAGGCCACCCACCAGCACGACGATGCGGCTGATGATGGAGTCGATGATGAGGAACGTCGAGAAACTGATAGCGCTCACGATGCCCAGGATGTAGGCCGGCAACGCCACCAATAGGAGGGCCCGCAGTTGTCCCAAGCCCGGCCAGCGGTCGAGGATCCAACGGCTCGGGACCGCGATCATGCTCATGCCACTGGAGAACGCCGCCAAGAAGAGGAGCGTGAAGAAGACCGCTTGGACGAGGCCGCCGCCGGCCATTGCACCGAAGGCTGCCGGGAGTGCCACGTACATGCCTGCCGCAGGATTGGATCCGACCCCCAGTACCGCTTCCCCGAAACCGAACGCGAACATCAATGGAAACACCATCAAGCCCGCCAATACGGCGACGAGTGTGTCTGCGGCGACGATGGACGTCCCGGCCTTCTGCAAATCCACATCCTTGCCCACGTAGCTGGCATACGTCGCCATGCCTCCCACGCCGAGGCTCAGGGTGAAGAACGCCTGGGACGCGGCGCCACTGATGGTCCCCAGGTCGATGGCGGCCAAGTCCGGCTTCAGGTAGAATGCGCGGCCCGCAGCAGAACCGTCCAATGTGTTTGCGTAGATGGCCAAAGCGACCACTGCCGCAAACAATGCGGGCATAGCGATGAGGTTCAGGCGCTCGATGCCCTTGGCGGCGCCCCCCGCCATGGTCGCCACCAGGAGCACCATGACGCCAAGGTGGGCCATGATGGCGTCGGGGCCCTGGATGACATCTACGAAGTGGTCGAACCCAGAAGGCGCGGCGCCGTCCGCCACGTGGCGCCATGCTTCGATGGCGTAGCGCAGAGACCACCCGGTGATGGCCGAGTAATAGGAGAGCAGGATGAACACGCCGCCCATGCCGAAGTAGCCGGCGCCCGCCCAACGGGGGTGTCGGCCATCGTCGGCCAAGGCATCGACGAAGTTGCGTTGGCCGGCGCGGCCGATGGACAACTCCGCCATCAACGCCGGGATACCGACGACGGCGAGCAGGGCGAGGTAGACGATGAGGAACGCGGCGCCACCATTCTGGCTGGTCGCGTACGGGAATCTCCACAGGTTGCCCAGGCCCACCGCCGCACCCACGGCGGCAAGGACGAACCCGATACGCGTGCTGAAGCCGACCACGAGCCTCCAGGCGACGGGGTCCTAATGGCCGTTGGCTTCCCGCTGCGCCCTCGTCACTTGGACGGGAGGGTTGCGCTGAAGGCGAATGCCCGCTCGACCCAGTGTCTGAGTTGGTCATCGTCGGCGATGGCGTCGGGCAGCACGTACATCATGCTCGGCATGGGCCGGCCCGTGAAGTCCATGTCTGCCGTGTCCGGCTCTTGCCGGTATTCGGCCACGAGTTCCTTGCTGAGGCGGAGCATCAACTTGTCATCGACGATCCCGCATGCCATGTTGCCTCGATCCAAATAGCAGATGCCGCCGAACATCTTCTTCTGGGTCGCATGGCCGGGTAGGCAATCCGCGATGCGTTCGGCCAATCCTTCATCGTACGCCATGTCACTTGCTCGGCAGGGTGGTGAACGAGATGGCCGCGGCCATCCACGCTTGCAGTTCATTGTCCTCGGCCAACCTGTCCGGCTCGGTCAGGAACCAACCCGCCATGGGCTGGCCTTTGCCGATGGGATCGAACGGCTTGAGGTCCTCGGGGTCGGCCGCAGGCCCGAGCCTGACGAGCATCTGGTCCGCGTGGACCCCGAACGACACGTGGCCCTCCAGGACCCAACAAGGGGCCCCGAAGTCGTTCTTCTCCACCATGTCGATCGGTGCCAGGTCGCGGAGGCGCTCGATCAACACCGGGTCATTGCTCACAGCGAGCCATGGCCTTTCCGCCTTTTAGACCCGGCTCGCAGACGCCGCGAAAACGCCGCTCGGCTGGGAGGACAAGGTTTAGGGCCTCGGACCCCCCAGTCCGATGCATGAAGATCACACTGGGTGGCGGCTGCTTCTGGTGCATCGAGGCCGTGATGAAGGAACTCAAGGGGGTCGAGACCGCTGTCAACGGTTACGCCGGTGGTCGCAAGGCCGACCCGACGTACGAACAGGTCTGCTCCGGCAAGACCGGCCACGCCGAAGTCGTCCAGGTCAGCTTCAACCCCAAGGTGCTGCCCCTGCCGGACCTGCTGGAGGTCTTCTTCAGCCTGCACGACCCCACCACCCTCAACCGCCAAGGAGCGGACGTCGGCACCCAATACCGGTCCTGCGTCTTCACATCCCTCGTCGACCAACACGACGTGGTCTGGGACACCATCGAGAAGATGCAAGAGCACTTCGACGAGCCCATCGTGACGGAGGTGGCGATGCTGGACAAGTTCTGGCCCGCCGAGGCATACCACCAGAATTACTACGCCCGCAACACCAATGCAGGCTACTGCCAAGCGGTCATCTCCCCCAAGATGGCCAAGTTGCGCAGCAAGTGGGCTCACCGGCTCAAATCGACGACAGCCTGAAGTCGCACAACACCTGCGCGCAGTATGACGTGGCGTCTCCCAGCCGAATGGGAACCTCAACAATCCATCTGGCTCGTGTGGCCCCGCGACCCGTTGACGTGGCCGGAACGCGTCGACAAGGCCCGCGCCGTCTTCGTCGAGGCCATGCGTGCCATCGCGCCCCAGCGGGTCGACCTCGTTGTCCACCCCGACCTCGAGGATGATGCCCGTGCGGCGGTCGCAGAGTTGGACAACGTCCACATCGTGGCCGTCGAGCACCAGGACAGTTGGATCCGCGACTATGGCCCCTTGACCCTGGTCAGCGGCCGAGGCAGCACCAAGCCGCTCAAGTTCCGCTTCGACGCCTGGGGCGAGAAGTACGAGAGCCTCATGGCTGACAATGCCGTCGTCGACCGCCTGGAGGCCATGGGCAAGCAGCCCCCCGTCGAACGCGTCGATTTCGTCCTGGAAGGCGGCGCCGTGGAGACCGATGGCCAAGGGACGTTCCTGGCGACCGAGAGCGTCTGCCGGGGCCGCGACCAGATGCCCGAGGAATTCGAGGATATCCTGCGCACCCACCTGAAGGCCAAGCAGGTCATCTGGCTCGACGAAGGCATCGAAGGAGACGACACGGACGGCCACATCGACACCATCGCACGCTTTGTCGCCCCCGGCGTCGTCGTCGCGGCCAGCGCCCCTGAAGACCACCCTGACCACGATGCCCTCGCGGAAGGCATTCGCCGACTACGTGCCGCCAAAGACGCGAAGGGCCGGTCCTTGCGGGTCATCGAACTGCCCATGCCGGCTGAGCAAATCACTGACGACGGCCTGCCCCTGCCCGCAGGCTACGCCAACTTCCTCATCACCGAACACGCCGTCCTCATGCCGACGTTCGGTGGCCCAGCCGACGATGACGTCCAGAAGACATTGCAGGAGCTGTTTCCCACCCGCCGAGTGGTGCCCTTGGACCACCGGGACCTCATTTGGGGCATGGGCGGCATCCATTGCCTGAGCATGCAGGTGCCATCGCCGTAATCTGGCCGAACGCCTTTAGCCTGGCCAACGGCATTCCAATGGATGGCGTATGTCGTACCGGGCAGCGCACGGAGCACTTGGCGGACCGCCAATCGAGGCGGTCGCAGGCGCTTGGTGCTCGCCTTCGGCATGGGATGGTTCCTGCTCTGTCAGACCGGCGCCCCCCTCTTCCACT
>JBFGSX010000006.1:0-15792 GCA_041566495.1 Thermoplasmatota archaeon | reverse complement strand
TCTTCTTCGCGGCGGACCACGTAGGAAGGGACGGTGACGCGGCGTTCGCCGATCTGGATGAGGCCGTGGCTGACGAACTGGCGCGCTTGCTTGGGCGTGCGGGCCATGCCCTTCAGGTAGACGATGCTCTCGAGGCGGCGGTTGAGGATGCGCTCGACATCCAGACCCAGCACTTCGTTGAGGGTGGCGTCTTGACCGACGTACCCTTCGCGGTGCAGGCGGACCAGCAGAAGCTTGGCTTCGGTGGCGCCCTGGGCGTCGTCGGGGTTGCGGGTGCGGCTGATGAGTTCACGAGCCTGGCCGCGGATCTGGCGGAGCTTGGACTGCGCCTTCCAGATCTCGGTCTTGTTCTTGAGTCCGAATTTCTTGCGCAGCTCGTGTTCCGCCTTGATGCGGTCACCTTGCCACGGGTGGTTCGGGGTCTCGTACTTCTTCTTGGGGAATTTTGGTTGACCCATCTAAACCACCTACTTCTTCCTCTGGACACCGACAGTGGCGCCGGTACGTCCGTTGCTCTTGGTGCGCTGTCCGCGGACGGGGAGGTTGCGCTCGTGGCGCATGCCCTTCCAGCTGCGGATTTTCTTGAGGTTGTTGATGTCCTCGCGCAGAGTCATGGTGATCTCGCTGCCGATGAGGTGGATGTCGTCGCCGGACTCGGGGTCCATGCGGCGGTTGACCATCCACTCGGGGACGTAGTCCTCGACGGATTCGATCGATTTGATCAGGTTGTCAATGTCAGCGTCGCTGAGCTCACCGATGCGCTTCGTCTGGTCGACGGCGGCGTGGGTGGCGATGACGCGGCTGAGGCGGTTGTTGACGCCTTTGATGCCGGCGAGGGCATTGACGACGTTCTTCTTTCCGTCCAAGTCCGTGTTTGCAATACGGACCAGGTAGCGGAAGTCTTCTGGGAATTCTTCTTTGGCCATGTGAGCTCCCCCCTGCCCTGCGAAGGGGCAAAGGATCGGTGCCTTCCGTTTCCGGATGGCGGCAATTCCGTGCGACAAAGGGGGGGTATAAAACGCTAGGGGGCCTCAAACAGGGCGCTGTAGCGGGGTCTTGGGGGTGGGATGTCTCGTGTGTTTCGCCTCCCATCGGCGGGCTCCAGGTCGCCTGATAAGACCGATGCTCCCATCAACCCGATGGGTCATCCGCCGATGTGGCGATGCCCGTTGCCGGAGGTCTAACGACTTTGCAGCACTCTGTCAGCTGGGGCGCCGACGGCAGCATGGCGCTCGCCCTGGGGGGTCTAGGCACGGCCGCCAATGGTTGGCTATGGGGTGCCGTCGGGGGCATGGCAGGCCTTGCTCTTGGATTGCTGGTCTCCATGGTCACCATCCAGCGAAAGCTCACTAGTCGGAGCGCGGAGCTGCAGGCGTTCCAGGAGAGCACGGCCGCCAACGTGGCGGCACGGACCCATGAACTGGAAGCCGCACGTCACCGCATGATCCAGATCCTGCACGCTGCCGCAGAGGGCATCTATGTGGTCGACAAGGAAGGCAACACCACGTTCTGCAACCCCGCCGGTCTGCGCATGTTGGGCTATGCCCACGAAGCAGAGGTCTACAAGCGGCCCGCTCACGAGTTGTTCCACCACCATCATGCAGACGGATCCGAGTACCCGAGGTCCGATTGCCCGATTCAGAAGACCTTGCAGAAAGGCGTCACTCATGCCACGACCAGCGACGTGTTCTGGCGGAAGGACGGGAGCTCGTTCCCGGTCGAATACACCGGCAACCCTGTGCAGGTGGAAGGTGAGACCACCGGTGCCGTCATCGTGTTCCGGGACATCACTGCTCGCCTTGCCCGGGACCGGGAATTGCGTCAGAGCAACCAAGACCTGGAAGCTTACGCGACGTTGGCCAGTCACGACCTGCAGGCGCCCCTTCGCCAGATCCGCAGCTTCGCCCAGGTCCTAGAGTCACAGATCGAACCAGCCAGACCTGAGGCCATCGAGAGCCTGCACATCATCTCGGAGAGTGCGAGTCGCATGCAGAGCCTCGTGGACAGCCTGCTGCAGTACAGCCGCGTCACCAGCCAGAAACCCGAGATGGGGCGCGTGGCCCTGGACAAGGTCGTCCATGAGGTCGTCAACGTGTTCGAGATCGAACTGGCGGAGGCGCAGGCAGAGGTAGAGGTGGGGCAATTGCCAGCGGTCGTCGGCGACGGCTCCAGGCTCTACCAAGTCTTCCTGAATCTCATCCAGAACAGCATCCGGTACCGCCACCCGGATCGTCCGCTGCAGATCCGCATCCGGGGCGAGACCATCGGCACCCTCCACCGCGTCAAACTCGAAGACAATGGTCAAGGCTTCGACCCGACGGACGCAGAGCGTATCTTCGCCATGTTCCAACGCGTCCATCATCGCGAGGGGCCCGGTGTCGGTCTTGGTCTCTCTATCGCTCGCCGCACCCTGGAACAACACGGGGGCACGATCCGTGCGTCCGCAACGCCCGGTAAAGGGGCGGAATTCACGATCGAATTGCCCGCGATGGTCTCGACGTGACCCGGGTCCTGCTGGTCGAAGACGACCCCTTCGATCGCAGGCTCTTCGAGCATCACCTGAGCCGCGCCGGGCTTGACTGGGATCTCATGCACGCATGCGACCTCCATGAGGCAGTCGAGCTGCTCGCGAAGGGCCCATTCGACCTGGTCATCACGGACCTTATGCTCCCCGATGGTGAAGGTCAACAGATCATTGATGGCCTCTTGGCTGCGGGGGCGAGGCGGGTCGTCCTGCTGAGTGGTCGGGATGCCGGGGCACGGAAAGGGCTCACCGGGGCGGCAGCCGCCATCGACAAGAACCACTTCCAATCCGAGCACTTGCTCCGATTGATGCCCGGCACGTGACCTGGCGAGGATGGGAAAACATCACGTGGGGAACCGCACCTCATCCATCGTGGCGGCCAAGTGGACCGTGATCGGTGATCTGGGGGCATGGTGCGTGGAGCATCGGGCTTTGGTCTGCATCCTCACGGCTCTTGGGATGGGTCTGTTGGGGCTCGGGGTGCCACGCGTCACGTTCGAAGAGGACCCTTTCGATGCCTTGCCCCGTGGCGACCCTCATACCGGCGCGGCAGACCGGCTCATTGCGCATTTCCCGGGCAACGCCTACGCGTCTCCGGTGTTCGTCTCCGTGGCACCGGCCAAATGGGATGCTGCCAACCTACGCCTGCCCTACCGGGAGCCGGCTGATGGAGCCCCCGTTCCGCTTCTGCAATCGCTCCTGGCCGGGCAAGGGGTCGGCGCGTCGTTCCCAGGGCCGTACAACATCACCGATGAGGTGTACATGCGAGGCATGGACGAGTTGTATGAGTTCGTCAAGGCCCGGGTCCCCGGGGTCACTTGGGGGATCACCTTGCCGGCGTCCATGAAGCTCGTCAATTACACCAACACCGGTATTCCCGGCGTCCAGGCCCCGGATCCGGCCGCGTTCAGCATGCCTGGCACGGGGCCCGATGGCGCCGCGCAGTTCCGAGCGGCGTGGCAGACGTTCTTTGCCAGCAGTCCCGACGCCGTGAAGACCATCGTCAGCGCCGATTGGGCCTCCTCGCGATTGGTGTTCCTGCTAGACCCGCAAGGCGCCAGCCTTGGCGACGCCGGCGCTGCGGTCTATGCGGCCGTCGATGCATACCGTGACGAAGTCGAAGCGTGTGACGCGGGCCATTCGTGTTCCTTGACATGGAACGTCTTCGAGCCCGAGGACATCATCGTCGATCCCCGCGGCGCTCCCGCCGCATCACATCACTTGACCGAGACGACCGGGCAGGATCTGCGGTTGTTGGCGCCCATCGTGGCGGCGTTCATCGCCGCCAGCCTCCTGGTAGCCTTCCGCCGCCCGGGCACCGTAGCGGCGCTACTGTTGCCCCTTGGCTTGGCGGGCTTTGGGGTGCTTGGTGCCCTCGGATGGTCCGGCGTGCCCATGCACTCTGTCAATCTCCTCGCGTTCCCCATCGTGCTAGGAAATGGTATCGACTTCGGCATCCACATCGCCAGCGCATACCACCTGGCCAGACAACACGGCCTAGCTCCAGTAGAGGCCGCCCGCGCGGCAGGGCAACGGGCTGGGATCCCCATGGCGCTTGCCACGCTCACCACCCTGGCCGGAGTCGGCCTCTTGGTGTTCGCCCCGAACCGCATGCTCTCCCAATTGGGCATCGCTATCCTCGTCGGCATGGCGCTCCTCCTCCTGGTGAGCCTCACCACCCTGCCCGCCGTGATGAGTTGGACGCGCTCCCCTCGCCGCGGCCTGGCATCGGCCCCCGTATTGGTGGGCTTGGCCCGCCTGTGTGGCAAGCACCGTGCGGCGACCGGTGCTGTGGTGATGGGCCTATTGCTGGTCGCCGTCCCGGTGGCGACGCAGTTGGAGACGTTCGTCATGGGGACTCCTGCGGCGGATTTCGGCCCGAATGACCCCCAGCGCCAGGATTTTGATGCATCCAATGAGCGATACTTCGTCGATGACCAGGACCTCGTCAGCAATGTTTTGGTCCTCGAAGGGGACCTGACCACGCCCGCGGCCATGGAATTGATGAAGCGACTCCAAGACGCCATGGCCGAACTGCCTTTCGTCCGCGCCGAGTCGGTCTCCTCGATCCGCTTCGCCATGGAATCCTGGATCCAGGTCCGACAAGGCACCGCCGGTGCGCCCGCCGCCATCGCCCAAGAAAGCCTGCAACCAGGCTCCACGTTCCCCCAGGACCAAGCCGGCATCAAGGCCATCATCGACGAGATGGTGTCGACGCCCCTGGCCACGTACGCGTCCTTCTTCATCGATGCTCCTGACTACCGGCTGGGCACCATCCTCGTCGAGATCCGACAAGGCCCTGACCTCGACGGGTTGGGTCAGGATTGGCACACGTTGCTCGCCACCATCGACGAGGTCTCCGCCTCCGTCCCTGGCCACGACGTCACTATCCACGTGGCCGGGCAGACCGCCGTCTCGTACCTCTTCACCGCTAAGGAACTTCCATACCTGGCCACGGCCGCAACGGTGGGGCCATTCTTGACCGGAGCCATCATCTGGGGGGCGACCCGCCGACTGCGCGACGCCATCACCGTCACCGCCGTCATCGTCGCCAGTGGCACATGGTGGCTCGCGAGCCTCGTCCTCCTTGACATCCCGCTCAGCATCGCACTCGTGGTGCCCCTGGTGGTCATCGCCGCCATCGGCAGTGATTACGCCCTACACTTACGTCATGGTGCCCACCGGGACGGACCCCGCGTCTGGGGGACCGTAGGTAGGGCCGTCATGTACTCGGCCATCACGGACATCGGGGCATTCATGATCTTCACGCGCATGCGCTACGGCCTCTTGCATGATGCTGCACTGGCGACCGTCGCCGCCCTAGTCTGTGCCCTGTTGGCCACGCTGCTGGTCGTCCCCCTGCTGGAGCCCGTCCGGACGGACGAGCCTGGACATGCGGGCGTCCAGGTGCATGGCGCCGTCGAAGCCTGACGGGGAACATCCAAGTCGCCGCCCGCTATTGTTGTGGCATGCGCTTGGCGTTGGCCGTCCTCATTGTCCTGATGTTCGCTGGATGCGTCGAGGAAGAGCCCCAAAGCTACCAATGGTCCGGCGCCTTCACGGCGGAAAGGACGAACGAGGACCTCCAGGAGTTTTCGGAGTTCGCCAGCAAACACGGCGACGTCGCCATCTTGGAGAGCTTCCCCGAACAATTCGTGATCAGCCGCTTGGATGCCGGCGGATGCCAGTTCCTGCAGCCGTTCATCGAGAGCCGCGACTACATCGCAAGCCACTCTGGCTGCCGGGAAGTGCCCCTGCAACCATGATGGTGGATGGGCTTGCTCTGGGCCCGAACCGCCCCTACTGCCACACGACGAAGTCATCGAGCGCCTTGCGCGCCAAGTCTGGGACTTCGCACCCGGGCGCCGCGTGCCCGACGGGCAGCAACAGGAACGCTTCCTCGTTGGCCGGGCGGCCCAGGACCTCCGCCAGGAACTTCATCGGGCTCGGTGTATGTGTGAGGCTGACCAACCCCGCCTGACGGACCGCCGCCAAGAAGAAGCCCGCTGCGATGCCACACGATTCGGCGACGTAGTAGTGCTTGTGCTTGCCCTCCGCATCGAGGCCGTATTTCTGCGCGAACATGACCACCACCCAAGGGGCGTCCGTGATGTGTTCCTTGACGAAATCCGTCCCCAGAGGCTCCAGGTCATCCAGCCACTCTGGCGGGGCCAGTTCTTCGTAGAACCGCTTCTCCTGCTCCTCGCAGGCGGCCCGGATCTTTTGCTTCAGCTCGGCGCCCTGGATGGCGACGAACGTCCACGGTTGCTTGTGGGCCCCGGAAGGCGCGGAGCCGGCGACAGTCAAGATCTCCGTCATGGTCTCCTTGGAAACCGGTTGCGCGGGGTCGAACATGCGCACTGTGCGGCGGCCATCCATGGACTCACGGAACCGTCTGACCCGGCGCAATCCTTCCTCATCCGCGATGCCTTCATCGACGTACGGAACAAAGCCCACGGGCCAGGCAGGCATGGGGGCGTCATGAGTTGCTCGGGTGCGCCCCGGCGAAGCAACCAATTGCAGCCCCCGACTTACCCCAGCGTGGACATCCATGTCTATGGCGCCGGCTGCCTTGGCCTTGGCGCCGCATTGGCGCTGGCAGAAGACGGACACGACGTCACGGTCATCGACCCGAATGGTGTCGGCGCCGGGGCCAGTGGCAAAGCCGCAGGCATCGTCTCCACCATGACCTGGAACGATGACGACTTCCACCTCGTCCAGCAGACCCGCGGACGCCTCGGAGCCCTCATCGCGGAAGCCCAGTTCGACGTACCCGCCGCAGAGGGTCTGTGGCGCAGCCATGACAGCCTGACCATCGCCAAGGGCGAACAGCTGCGCACCATGGATGACATCCAGCACCGGGTCGAACGACTCGGCGAAGAGACGGATCGGCTGGACCACCGGCAAGCTGCCGCAGCATTCCCAGACCTGCACTTTGAACCAGGAGAAGAGGTGCTGGTGGCGCAGGAAGACGGCTACGTGGAAGCCGGCGACCTCTGCACGGTGCTCGCCTGGGCTGCCGAAGAAGAAGGAGCCAACATTGTCCGGGAATCTCCGGGGAAACCGGAAGCCACTGTGCTCGCCATGGGCGCCTGGACCCCTGCCGAACTCACGCGCCGAGGCATCTCCTTGCCCATGGCGCCGTTCCGGGTGCAGGCTGCCTCCATCTCCATGCCGGGTGCCGTGCCGATCGTCCACGACATCGTCAATGGCTGCTACTTCCGTCCAGAGTCAGCCAATACCATCCTTGCCGGCGACGGCACTCGTCTCTGGCCCCACGACCCCGAAGACTACGATGAAGCCGCAGACACGGAGTTCCGTGACAGCATCGCAGAACGCCTCGTGCGCCGCATCGCCGCGGCTGACCAAGCCACGTGGCGTCGGGGCTGGGCCGGCCTCGTCGTGGGCACCGCCGACCGGCGACCGGTCTGTGGTCCCGTTGCTGATGATCTGCATGTATTGTCTGGCGACAACGGCTTCGGGATCATGCGCTGTATCGGATTGGGTCGCCGCTTGGCAGATGCCGTCGATGGCGACGTCCGGGCGGACACCGCCCCGGCGCGCTTTGATGGATTCAAAGGTGAGTGGGAATTGCAGGAAGGCTTCGGCTGGTAGTCAGTCGAGGCTCCAAGGGCCCTTCGGCTTCTTCTTGGCACCTTCTGGCCATTGCTTGGCCGCCACTTCCTCCGCTTCGTCCTTGCCTGTCTGAGGCACCAATGGCTGAGGCTTCATCTTCGGCACCCAACCCACGTCATCGTCCCACTCGACGGACTCGACCCCGGCCGGCTCTTCCTCGTCCAATTGGTGCAACGTCGCCCGTTGCTGCGCCGGCTCCTCGCTGGGTGTGGCTTCGGGGGCCCTCTCGTACGGGACTCCGGGTGCCCCCGCTTCCACTGGCGTGGGCAGGGTTTCTTCTGGTTCGACGCTTGGCTCGCGTGGGGCTTCGACCTCCAAAGGGGCGTCCGAACGCACCGCTTCCAGGTCGTCTTCTTCCACTTCCACAACGGGGGCTGTGGGCTCATCCAGTTCGATGAGGTCCTCGGCGTCTGGAACTGCGGCTTCTTCGGGTGGCCACGCTTTGTCAATGGCCGCTTGGGGCAATGGTGGGGCCACCAGGGATGCAGTGCCTGGCCTGGCGAGGTGTCCATTCTCTTGATGCAGCACCCCATAGAGGTGGATCGGTTCGCCATCGTTGCCACGTTGCAGCCACGCTTCCAACACGAAGGCCTGCGGCTGGCCATCCGCGGCGATCATGTGGATGCGTTCGGGTCCTTCGAAGGTCTCGGGGTACGACACCATGTTCTGCAACAATGCCAGATCGCCGGTGGTCACACAACGGGACCAATGCTCGAAGGACGGTTTGTCGGACCCGACCAGGGCCGCCATGCCAGAACTCCAGGTCCATTCCTGGGATCGCAAATCCAGGCTCCAGGCACCGGTCCCGGCTAGGGGCTCCAGGGCGTCAAGCCAGCGCATCATGCGTTGGGCTTGGCGTTCCAGTTCGATCTCCTGGAAAATCCGCCGGATGATGCCATCCACCCGGGTGACACGGCCTTCTTCGTCCCGTACGGGGACCACTCGGTCCTCGATCCAGACATGGGCTCCCGTGGACGTCCGGATGCGCCAGCGAAGGCTGCTCTTCTCGCCGCTACGGGCGTGCTCCCATCGGTTGGCGACGAGTTCGCGATCGTCCGGGTGCGCCAAGTCCAGGAAATCCTGGAAGTCTCCGAAGGCGCCGATGCTCTGCCCTGTCAGGGTCTCGACCGTCTTGGTGAGCATCCCCGTCTGGCGACTCGGCACCTCCACCGAGTACAGGACCTCCTCGAGGTTCTGCAGCAAACGGTCTTGGCGTTCGGCCTGCTCTTGCAGGATGCCTTCCATGATGTGTTCCCGTGTCCGGTCGACGACCGTGATGATCAGTCCGGGGTCGCCTCCAGGGTGTTGCACGGGCCTGGCCCGGACTTCCACGTCCAGAATCTGTCCACGGCCATCCAGCAGGCGCCCTTCGAAGGGCGGCGTTGAGCGTTGTTTCTCCAATGCATAAAGCAGAGGCACCGTGCAATCGTCTGGGTCGTCCGCTATGGCAAGGTCCTGGAATGGGCGCCCCAACATGCTTTCAGCGGTGCGCTTGAACACAGCCTCCGCCCCCGGGTTCCAACTACGGATGTGGGCACTGGAATCCAAGGTGATCAAGGCGGCGGAGGACGCGTCCCAGACCGCCTCCACGCTGGCCGCGTTCTGGTCGATCTTCCGTTGGGCATCCTCCAGGTACGCATATTGTTCCCGCACGACCGACACCAAACGGATGGTGCGGCCCGCGATGGTCGTGAACCAGGAGACCAATACGAGTAGCCCCGCAGCAAGGGGCAACGCCGGGTCGCTGAGTTCGAGGGGGAACACCCGTAACCAGATCACGAGGGCCGCCAATACGAGCCCGTGGCCAAGTCCGACGGCGGCAGGGACGATCCAATCCTTGGCGTACCACCCCGTGACCAGCAGAGGGCCCAGCATCCATAACACGCCCAACGGCGTGAATGGCAAGGTCGCCAGCAACAGCACGGCGTAGGCGGCCCAGGCGAGGGGAACGGCGACGCTGGCAGGCCATCGGGCTGGGTGCCAAGCGTCCGTCATCCCTCTTTTCTGGGATGTCCAAGGCCTTAATCGGCTGCTTCGGGGGCATTCGGGACTGAGGGCTTGGGGCGGGGCGGGGTCAAGGCCACCAGGATGTCGCCTGCTTCGGCGTTGAAGCTGGCATCCTCTGCGAAGACACGCACCCGGGCATCGCTGGTGATCCGATACAGGCCGAGGGCCTTGTCACTGTGTTCGGCTCGCCAATCGTCGAGTGTGAACTGCTCCGTGATGGGCGTCTTGCTCACCCTCCAGCCATCACGCAAGCGGTCCCGCATGGCACTGTATGTCAAGCGACCGTTCCACAGCAGTCGGCCCCGCAGATGGGGCTCCATGTGTTCGTCGTCGGCGACGGCGATCTGGAAGACGCCTCCGCGACCGAATGCATCGGCAAAACGGACGGCCGCCAACGAGTTGGTCGTACGGTTGGGGGTGACCCCCCACATGCTGCCCAGGCCTTCGACACCATGGCGTTCCTCGAAATGGGGGTCTAGCGCGTCGGCCAAGACGGCCGTCAAGCCTGCCATGTTGGCTGCGCTCACCGCGTCGGCATTCGTGTCCACCAAGAGTGCCTCGTACCCGGCGTCCTGCAACGGACGGGCAAGTGCCCGGGACACCGCATTGGCGCCCACGATCAACACGCCATTGGGGGCCGGGCCCGCCACGCCCAGGAGTCGGGCCAATGGCCGCGCTGTGACGGCGTACAGGATGACCGTCGCGACGATCGTCAGGAAGGTGACCGGGACCAGCATCTCGCCCCCGGGGACGCCCGCTGCCTGTAATCTCAGGGCGAAGAACGCAGCTGCGGCGGCGGCCACGATGCCTCGAGGCGCCATCCAAGAAAGGAAGATCCGTTGGCGCCATGTCAAGGAACTGCCCCTGGTGCTCAGTGCCACCGCCAGGGGCCGGGCGATGACCACCAGGATGGCGACGAACAGCAACGCCTTGCCGTCGAGCGACAAGATGGCCTCCCGCTCGACGCTGGCCGCCAGCAAGACGAACAGGACGCCCAGAAGAATCTGGCTAAGGTCTTCCTTGAAGTCCAATAGGTGTCGGATGTCGGCCCAGCGCTGGTTGGCGAGGAAGACGCCCATGACCGTCACCGCGAACAGGCCGGATTCCGGCTGCACGATGTCTGCGACCGCATAGGCGGCCACGACGGAAGCAAGGCCGACGCCGGCACCCAGGGCGTCGGGTACCAGGAACCGCCCTTCCAGGAACGTGATCAATGCGCCTGCGCCGAGGCCGATGGCGCCGCCGAAGGCGACCGCCTTGGCGAGGCCTGCAAGCGCCACTTCAGCAGAGTGGGCGCCGCCGCCGGCCAGCACCGCCTCGAAGGCCAAGACAGCGAGCAAGGCACCTACCGGGTCGATGAGGATGCCTTCCCAACGGAGCACCGCGGCAGACTCCTTGTCGGGACGGATATGGTGGAGCAAGGGTAGGACCACTGTGGGGCCGCTGACCGTGAGAACGGTGCCCAACACCAGGGCGACGCCCCAGGACAGGTCCAGGAGCCAGACGGCTGCAAGGGTGCCGATGACGCCTGTGACCACGACACCCGTGGTCACCAAGCGGGCGACGACGGGTCCGTGCGCCCGGATCTCGGACCACTTGAGGCTCAGGCCCCCTTCAAAGAGGATGACGGCGACGCTGAGTCCGACGACGGTCTCCAGGTTGTGGCCCAAGAGTGCCTCCACGTCGAGCAGACGAAGGCCCGGTCCAAGGACCAAGCCCGTGGCCAACAGCAACAGGATGGCGGGGATCCTGAGGCGCCATGCGACCCATTGGGCCGCCATCGCCAAGAATAGGACCGCCGCGGCCCCACTGATGGCGCTCATTCGGGGCCGACGTCCACGTGGTTGCCCATGCGGTACCAGCCTTGTATGCCGTGCATGAGGTTGGCCACTTCGAAGCCCTGTGCTTCGAGGAACTGTGCGGCTTGTTGGCTGCGCATGCCGGCCGCACATTGGAGGATCAATGGGCGGTCCCTGGGCAGTTCGTCAAAGCGCTGAGGAACAAGGCGGAGGGGGATGAACAAGCTGCCGGGGATGCGCGCCTGGGCCCTTTCTTCGGGCTCGCGGACATCCACCATCACGGCACCGTCACTGAGGCGCTGCGCCGCTTCTTGCGGGCCCAACTGTTCGATGCCGTTCACGACCTCGGTCACAGTGTGCGGACGCCGTGGCGCGCTTATCGGTTTTGGGGGCTACCGTGACGGACTCATCAGCGTATCGCGGCGGCGCTCGGGGTACCGGTCGCCGCCTTCAAGGGCCGTGGAGATGGCTGCAGCCACGTCGCGGGGTTCCAACGGCTTGGTGAAGATGTGCTGCACGTGGGCCTTGTTGCATGCCTCCAACAAGACATCCGATTCCGGGAAGGCCGTCATCAACATCCGGGTGGTCTTGGGATTGTTCTCGGAGGCGTACTGCAACACTTCGGTGCCGTTTCCCTCGGGCATGAACTGGTCCGTCAAGATCAGATCAACGTGCCCCAGGCGCAACATCTGGATGGCGTCATGGGCGTTCTCGGCGGCCACGACGCCGACCCCGTCCAGGGCGCGGCGCAGGTAGGTCGTGAGACTTTCTCGAATGTCCTCTTCATCATCGACGACGAGCACGATGGGCCGGGTCATAGGCATGCTTCAACGCTCAGGGACAAAATGGCGCGACCTGGGCCCGGAGGGCCGGTGCGGCCGTGGGCCACTGGGGCTCAGAATTCTTCCAAGCGTCGTTGTTGCCGGACGCGGTCCAGCAGGCTCAGGTGTCCCGTCCAGCCAGGTGAACGGGCGTGGCGGTCCATGTGGCGCAACGCGGAGGCGGTGTCTTCGAAGACGAGTCCCTTGCGGGCCATGGCTCTCCGGCAGGTCTCTCGAACGACCCAGACCCCGAGAGGCGTGGTGTATGCATCGGTGATCTCCCGCAGGACGATGGCGGTGGCTTGCTTGCGGATCGCGTGCATGTGCTCCAGCACCGGAAGCCGGGTGGCGTAGTAGCCACCGGTCGTGTTGGCGGCATACGTGGTGCGGCCCCGGTGGTCTTCCCAATCCACTGCCGGTGCCCGGGGTGCTCTGTCGCCTGTCCAGAACGAACCCTTGAGCCATGACTCCGCCAGCTCGAAGCCCCACGGCCCCGGGAGCAAGAGAATCTGGAAGCGGTTGCCGAAGTGCAGGGCACTGTGGACGACGGGCTTGTCGATAGAGGGGAAGTCTGCCAAGCCATCGATCAGGTGCTTGCCCAGGGTATCGTCGGTCGCGGTGATGGCCCAGCGGGTCGGCACCAGGCGACGTTTGTCCCCTAGGCCCACCATGCCGGCGCTCATGATGCGCTCCATCTGATAGGGGTCCACGCCGGCGTCGTACATCTCGGCTAACGCGTGGGTGGCGCGCAGGTCCGTGTCCGAGGTCAGCCGTTCCACGGGGCGTTCCACACGGACGTTCTCCGTCAGGCGCGCACGCTCAATGGTACCCGTCGGCCCATGGGGTGCCGTGAAGTCCCCCACGTGGGCCATGCTGAACCGTGGCGCCTTGTCCAACCGCACCTCCGCATCCACAGGTCGAGCGGCCAACGCCAACTCCTGGCTCAGGTCCAGGATGCGGTCGCCCCCCTGTGCCGGCGCATGCACGGACACCTTGTGGCTGGTCCGGACCAGGCTACTGCGCAAGCCCACCACGTCCGGGATGGTCATCTCGTCCAGCCATTGGGCCGGTTGGTCCAAGCGCCGTGCAGCCTCGTCGTCCATGTGGCTGGCGGGCAGCATGGGGCCGACGCTCACCGACGGGTAGCCATGACGGCCTACGAACAGCGTCGGGGGCGACGAACCGAACAGATCGCGTCCGACAGGAGCGCTCTGGGGGAGATGGCTGCGGACGCGAGCCAGCAGGGGGCATGGATCGATCCCACACAGTCCCCGTGCGGCCTTGCATTGGACGCAGAGTTCTGGAGGGATCGTATCCAGGACGGACACGGCTCCGACCACGGCCGACGTCCTCAAGGCTTGTGCGGCCCAGGGACGCACCGGCCGTGGTTCGCAGTCCGTAGATTCATGTTCGTCGCCGATGGATATTCGTCCGTGCATCCCCAAGTGGGCCGGCCGACCATCTTGTTGGTCGACGATGATGATGACTTGCGCCTCTCCTTGCAGGCCTTCCTGCAAGAACAGGTGCCGGGGGTGCAGGTGATCGCGACCGACAATGGCATGGAAGCCTTGGAGCGCTTGACATTGCACGATGTCCGGGTCATCTTGACCGACTACCAGATGCCTGGCATGGATGGCCTGGAATTCTTGGCCCGGGCCAGGCAACTACGCCCGGAGGTCCCCCGCATCATCATGAGCGGCAACGCCACCATTGAGGTCGCGACCGCCGGGGTCAACAAGGAGCGCATCAAGTTCCTCCTGCACAAGCCTCTGAACCTGGAGGAGACGGTGCGGGCCGTCAGCGCCGCCGTCGCTGATTTCGATGCTGAACAACCCTCGCCTTCCCTACTGCGTTAGGCCTTGCGGATGTCCAGGGCGGGGCCCTGAAGGTGTCCAGAGATCTGTAGCGGTAGCCAGATGCTGAAGGTGGTGCCTTGCCCCTTACCCGCGCTTTCGCAGCGCAGGGTGCCCCCATGGGCTCGGATGATCCCTTGGCTGATGTAGAGGCCCAGGCCAGTGCCTACGTGGGCGCCCAGTTCCTTGCGGTGGAACTGTGTGAATGGCCGGAACAGTCCCTCCACTTGCTCGGGGGCCAGGCCCATGCCAGTATCCGCCACGCGGATGCGGACGCCGCCATCCAGAGCCTTGACCGACACCGTGACACGGCCGCCCTCGGGCGTGAACTTGATGGCGTTGCTGAGCAGGTTGACCACCACCTGATCGAGCCGGATCGGGTCCCCATCGACGGAGACGCCGTGATCGATGTCCTGGACAATGGTCAGGCCCTTGCTGGAGGCCGTATCGGCGAAGATCTGGATGGCGCCGGTGGCCAGCTGCGCCGTATCCACCCGTCCCTTCTCGATGGCAAGGCGGTTGGATTCCAGGCGGGCTGCGTCCAGGATGTCCCTTACCAAGCGCTCCATGCGGTTGATGTTGCGGCTCAGCATCTCGAAGCGTGGGCGGTTCTCTTCGTCCGCCGTGCGGACCAAGGAGACCAACTGGATCTTGAGGGGCGTCAACGGCGTCGCCAATTCGTGGGCGGCCGTGCTGAGGAACGTGGATTTCAGCGCGTCCGTGGATTGCAGTTCTTCGATCTGGGCCTGTTGACGTTGCAGGCGGTCGCGGTCTGCCGGGTCCACGTACAAGGCGACGAACCCCTTGGCCCGACCCTGGTGGTCTCGCAAGGGTGCGGTGTATGCCTCGTAACGGTGGTCCCGCCCGTCCACGTGGCGCCGGGTCACCTGGTCGCCCATCTGGGGAGCGCGTAGCGCATCGGCGTTCCAATCAGCGAACTTCGCTTCGTACCCCGGAGGTGCTGGAGGGAACGCCTTGCCGATGGCTTCGTCCCTAGGCCAACCGAAGCTGGTCTCCGCAGCCTTGTTCCAGTTGACCACGAGCCCATCGGCGTCGTACTCGACGATGGAGATGGGAGCGCCTTGGATGACCGCCTCCAGGCGGCCCTGGGCGTCCCGGACGCTGCGCTCAAGGTTCTCCTCATTGGAGCGTTGTTCTGCCACCACTAGGGCGGCGGGGCCATCTGCCAGATCCAAGTGGCGCATGGTGACCCGATGAGGGACCTGCCGGATACGGACACTGAAGCCTTCGTCCTGGGCTTGGGTGAGGCAGCGATGGATGCGGGCTTTGATCTCGCGGGCGGATTCGTCGTCGTTGACCTTGTGACAGACAGGTTCCCCCACGGCGGTGCCAGGCTCGACGCCGTCTGTGGATTGCCATGCGTCGTTGCAGGCGATGATGCAGCGTTTGTTGTCGATGAGACACGCGGGGGATGGGAACGCATCCACCAACGCGTGGGCTGTGGATGCGGCGATCGCCACTCCGGTGACGTCTTGGGTGTGGCCGACGACCTGGCCTTTGTAGGCTCCGGGGAGCAACTGCAGGCGCAACGTGCGGTGCCAATCCCCTTCGACCCAGGGTAGGTCCACGTGAGTGTCTTGGCCGGCAGCGGCATCCACCAAGCGCTGGCGAAGCTCCTTCTCGGCTTCTGG
>JBFGSX010000005.1:0-16329 GCA_041566495.1 Thermoplasmatota archaeon | reverse complement strand
CCTGGCCAAGAACGTCTACGGCATGGACATCCACGCCGAGGCATTCCCCGCGCCCCTTGGCTTCGCCGAGGATGCGGCATTGACCGAGGCGGTCCTGCAGTTCAACAGCGACGTCTGGAAGGCCAAGCAAGAAGCCGGCAAGAGCCTCGCCCAACCCATCGATGGCATCGATGTCCCCGAGGTCCTGGCCGGCATGGCCGCGGAACTCACAGCCATGCACAAATTGGGTCAGGAAGAACAGGTCAAGGCGTGAGCCACCGCAAGGGTCTCCTGTTGGCGGCTGCCGCCTTCACGTCCTGGGGATTGCTCTCTCCGGGCAACGAGATCCTGCTCCGCCAATACTCTCCACTCTGGATGCAGACCATCCGGAGCCTGTTGGCCAGTGCCTTCCTGGCGGCCTGGATCGGTCGGGACGGCATCCAGGAAGCGTTGCAGGTCTTCCGACATCCACGCCTCCGGACGGGGCTGTTCTTCGGCACGTTCCTCAGCTTCGCTCTCTTTGCGCTGGCCCAGGACCGCATCCCTGCCACCTTCACCACCCTCGGCTTCTACACTGCCCCACTCTGGACCGCGGCGCTGGGGCACAAGATGCTGGGGGAGCGAGCAGGGCCATGGTTCTTGCCCGCGGTGGCAGCCATGCTGGTCGGGGCCTGGCTTGCCTTGACCGGCGGCGGGAGTCAGGCACTTCCGGACCTACTGGGGCTGGCCATGGCGGTCGGCTCCGGCCTGACCTGGGCGGTCTTCGCCGTCATGCTGCGCCGATCATCCGCCGAGGTACAATGGAAACCGCTGCTGCTGGCCAGTATGCTCCTGGCCCTGCCACTGTTCGTGCTCCTGGCACTCCTCTTTGAGCCCATGATCGCCCCCGCCACGTGGACCACGCAGACCTGGGTCTGGACCCTGGTCCAAGTGGCGATCCCGACGCTCCTGGCCATGGGCTTGTTCCAACTCAGCCTGCGCCACGCTCCTGCGGGTCAGGTCAACCTCCTCGTGGGCTTGGAGTTGGCAGGCACCGTCTTCTTCGTCTGGCTTCTCTTGGACACGAGCTTCGCTCCTGTGCAATTGGCGGGGCTCGGACTGGTCCTCGTGTCGGTCAGCCTGTACCTATGGAAACACAACGCCCCCGTCGCGTCGTGACATGACTCGATTCGTTGGGTCAAGGTTAACCCTGCGACCGGCACTATCCTGCCTATGCACCTCATCCACGTCGAGGATGATCGCTTAGAGAGTGAACTGGTCCGTTCTGCCCTCTCCGAGCACGTGGCGTCTGCCCGCTTGGTGCAGGTCGCCCGGATCTCCGACGCCGTCCGCGAGACCCTCGAGATCGAAGGCCCCGTCGCGGTCCTCTGCGATCATCAACTTCCTGATGGGACCGCCAAAGACCTCCTGTATGCCCTGGAAGACCGACCCGATGTCCGCGTCGTCATCATGAGCGGTTTCATCACGCCCCGGGTCGCTGCCTTGCGTGATCACCCCAACGTGGTGGAGGTCTTCGAGAAACCCATGCACCTCTCCGAACTGGAACACATCGTCGAGGTCGTCGTGGGTTCGTTGCCCACGCAGCGACCGAACTGAAGGACAAGTCGCATGAAGGGTCCCTGGCTGGCCCGCCTGTGCGCGTCCTCTTCTGGAACGTCAATAGCCTCCGCGTCCGCTTCGAACGCCTGTTGGGCGTCATCGATCGACACGACCCTGATGTCATCTGCTTGCAGGAGACGAAGATGGAGGATGCGCAGTTCCCACACGTGGAACTGGCCCGCAAGGGCTACCACTGTGCGTTCTTCGGTCAGAAATCCTACAACGGCGTGGCCATCCTCAGCAAGGCGCCCATGCAAGGGGTCGCCATGGGCTTCCCAGGCGACCCGGTCCCCGAGGAGGCCCGCGTCCTGTCCGCTTCCATTGCCGGCCTGCGCATCTGGGACCTGTACATCGTCAACGGCCAGAGCCTAGGCAGCGACAAGTTCGAACGCAAGATGGTCTGGTTGGACGCTTTGCGCGAACATGTCATGGCCCACGCTGGGCCGCAGCTGCTCGTCGGCGACTGGAACATCACCCCCGACGACCGGGACGTTCATGATCCTGAAGAATGGCGGGACCAGATCCACGCCAGCACGCCGGAACGGGCCCACGTCCAGGCGTTCAAGGACGCCGGATTCACGGACCTGCAACGCCTGTTCGACGATGGTCCTGGCCCGTGGACCTGGTGGGACTACCGCAACCAGGCGTTCCGTCACGGCCATGGCATCCGCATCGACCTCGCCTTGGCGACCGTCGACGTGGCTGCCAAGACCACCGGCGTCTTCGTGGACAAGGACGAGCGTCGCCAACCGACCCACCCCAGCAAGCCCAGCGACCACGCACCGGTCATCGTCGACCTGGATTGGCCCTTCGAAGCGGACCCGCCCATGGCCAAGCCTGAGACCAAGGCGACGACGCTCGGTTTCTTCAGCTGACGCGGCGCAACATCGCGGCCAGCCCCAGCGCGCCCAGAGGCACAAGGATGCCCGGGCCGGGGCTGTCTTGTCCATCGGACGGTGAGGCGCTTGCGATGACCGTGATCGACCCGGTCATGAAGGACGCATGGGGATTGCACCGATACTCGAACGTGCCGGGTTCTGTGAAGGTGTGTTCGAACATGACGTCCTTGGACCCCAAGGTGCCATCCCAGAGGCCGTCCCTGCTCGTCGTGGTGTGGAAGACGTCGTCGGTGTTGACCCAGCGCACCGATTCACCTGCCGCGATGGTCAAGGTCTGAGGGGAGAACGCATACGGGACTGCAGAGTCCCCCGTGGCCACTGTCTCCACCAGGTGCACCTTGGCCACTGCGATGGGCGCAAGCGCCAGCAGGCCGAGGAGGCCTGCGGTCACCAGCAACGTCCGTGTTCCTGTCCCCATCAGCACACCGGGGCAGGCGTCGGCCCGAACATGGAATCCACGCCTGGGCCGCCGGTCTGGCCGAAAGGTGACTCGAAGTCATGCGTGGCGAGATGCAGGAGCCAGTAGCCGGGTTGGTGTGGGCCGCCGCCGTGGCCTGCTGCGTAGGTCTCGGCATGACTGCGATGGAAGTGCGTGAAGTCCTCATCGGGCTGGGTGTCCTGGCAGAACGTGCTGCGGTGGCCGATGCCGGCCCACAGGTTCGTGGTGTCTGGGTTCGTGGACGTGGGGTCGTCCTCGTTGAAGTGCATGAGCACGAAGGTCTCCTCGCTCACCCATTTGATGAGGTGGCCGGGCCAAGGTTCCTGGCCGCCCCGGAGCGGGTTGTCATCAAGGGCCAATGCAAGGGCTTGGCGCTCCGCCAGATCGAGTCCGTTACTGTTCGGGGGGTCGTGGCTGGCCGGGGTGTAATCGGCCCCGCAGGCGGAGGCGGCAGTGGGGCCGAAGCTCTCGTCAACGCCGGGTGGGCCGGTGTCCCCGAAGGGTGACTCGAACTGGCGAACGTTGACGTGCAGCAACCAGAAGCCTTCCTCGTTGGCGTCCCCGCCGTGGCCTTCAGCGTAGGTGGGGGCGTCCCATTGGTGGAAGTGCGTGAAGTCGGGGGTCGGCTGGTCCTCGGCACAGAAGACCCCGCGCACGCCCAACCCCATCCAGAGCATCTGTGTCGCTTGACTGACGTCGTCATTGTCGAAGTGAAGCAGGACGAACGTGTCGTCGTTGACCCATTTGATGAGGTGGCCGGGCCAGGGCTCTTGGCCGCCTTTGAGGGGATTGTCCGAGAAGGCCAGCATGAGCTGCTGGATCTCGGTGCTGGTGAGTTCTGAACCCATCGGGGCAGGGTCGTACGTCGGTGGTGGGGTGCCTTGCCCGCCGTCTCCGTTGCCATTGTCTCCGCCGTCTGGTTCGCCATCGGAGTCGTCCCCTCCGAGGCATCCGGCCGTCGCCAAGGCGAGGGTGATCAAGCTGACAAGCAAGCTGCGTTGCATGCCCGTAACCGGGTACGCGACGTATTCAATGGTTGTCCCAGGATGTGGCTTAGCTGACTTCGACGGTCATCGGGTCGCGACCGTAGTCGCCCTTCCATTCCTTGCGGGCCACGGCGCCGACCGCTTCGGCGAGCAGCTCGACGTCAGCGGCGGTGTTGTAGATCCCGATGGTGGCTCGACTGGCGCCCGGCAGGGGGACGTCTTCGCCCCGGCTGAGGGCCTCGGTCCAGTAGCTGGTGTCCCCCAGTTTGAGGAGCCGGTGCAGGAGCGGGTGGGCGCAGAAGCAACCGTTTCGCGTGGCGAGGCCGTACTCGGCGCTGAGCACCTTGCTCACCACGTCGTGGTGGACGTCGGGGACCATGAAGCTGAACACGCCCGCCTTGTCGTCGGACATGTCGGGACCTAGCAGGGCCACGTCGTGCTTCTCGGCCAGTTCTGCGAACAGGTCGAGGCCAAGGTCGAGCAGTTCGACTTCGTGTTGGCGGACGTTGTCCATGCCGATGCCGGCGAGCCATTGGGTGGCGGCGGCGAAGGCGACGACGCCGGTGATGTTGGGGGTGCCGCCCATGTGGCGGTCGGGGCTCTTGTTGAACCAGGCGCCGGATTCGGTCACCCAGTCCACCGTGCCGCCTCCCGGCTTGTAGGGGTCTGCGGCGTTGAATGTGTCTTCGGGGCCGTACAGGAAGGCGCTGCCGAAGGGGGCGTAGCTCTTGTGGCCTGCAGCGGCCAGGAAGTCGATGTGTTCGGGGTGGTCGGCGTCTTTGACGTCGATCTTCTGGTGGGCGTAGAGCTGTGCGGCGTCCACGAGGATCTTGGCGCCGTGGTCGTGGGCGAGGCGGGCCATCTCATGGATGGGGGGCATGTAGCCGGTGACGTTGCTGCAACCGCTGACGGCGACGAGCTTGACGGCGTTGTTCTGCAACTTGGCCTCGAAGTCTTCCATGTCCGGGCGACCGTCGCCGTCGATGGCGGTGTGCAGGGTCTCCCCAGCGGCGCGGTGGGGCAGGTCGTTGCTGTGGTGCTCTGCGAGGGTCGTCAGCGTCGCGCCGGGGCGGTCGGCCATGACGTGGGCGGCGAGGCTCAGGGCATCGGTGGTGTTGCCGGTCATGACGAAGCTGCCATGGTCGGGGCGGGCACCGATGAAGGATGCGAAGGTCTCCACTGCGCCGTCGAAGAGGTCGCTGCTCTCGAGGCTGAGGGTGTGGTTACCCCGGTGGATGTTGGCGTACGATTGGGTGTGCAGGTCCATGACGGCGTCGAGGACCGGCTGGGGGGCGTGGGTGCTGGCACCGTGGTCCATGAACGTCAATGGCATGTCGCCCTTGGGTCCGGGTACCATCCGGTTCAGGATGGGGAACTGGGCCCTGATGGCGTCCGCGTCGTAGCTCATAGTCATCCCACCGGGCCCCACCTTTATGCCGTTGTGCCCGTCCTAAGACGGGGTGGCTCGTAGGGTGGTTTTGTGTCGCCGAGCGGTCCAACGGGCGAATGCGGTGAACGCATCGTCCATCTCCAGCGCGTCCCGGGTGGCTGCGTATTCGACGCGGGGCGGCATCTCCGCGAACTCCTGCCGATCGACCAGGCCCGCCTCCGCTAGCACCCGCAGTCGCTGGGCCAGGATATTGGCGGCCAGGCCCAAGCGCTCCTTGAGCTCCCCGAAGCGCCAGGGCCGGGGATCCTCGTGGACCAGCAAGTAGAGCACGTTCAGGACGTCGGCTCGCCCCAGCAGGTCGAACGCCTTGCCGGCAGCGCAATCGGGGTCAGCACAGGTGTGCACGGGTCGGCGGGGCATACCACTAAGTCTCTCTTCGCAAGTATATTGGTTGCGGAATGAAACCTATGTGGGCTCGTTCGGCACTCCACCCCGAAGCCGCCATAACACGGCCATGTCCTGACCCCCTGTGCGACCGGTCATCTCTGTCCGCGGCCTTGAGAAACGCTACCATGACGGCACGTACGCCGTCAAAGGCATAGACTTCGAGGTCCAGAAAGGAGAGATCTTCGGACTCTTGGGTCCTAACGGGGCCGGCAAGACCACCGCCATGAAGATCCTCGGGACATTGCACCGGGGCACCGGAGGCCACGCCGAAGTGCTCGGCCTGGATGTGCAAAGCCACGCCACCCAGTTGCGCAAACGCATCGGCTTCGCCATGCAAGAAGTCGGCATGGACGACCTGGCCACGGCGTGGGAGATGATGATGTTCCACGCCTCGCTGTACAAGGTGCCCAAAGCGGAGGCGACCCGCCGCAGCAAGGAACTGCTGCAGGCGTTCGACCTCTGGGGCGCCCGCAAGCGCCGGGTCATGGCGTTCAGCGGGGGGATGCAGCGGCGCCTGGATCTAGCCGTCAGCCTGCTGCATCGGCCCGAGGTGCTGTTCTTGGACGAGCCCACGACAGGCCTTGATCCCACCAGTCGCAGCGAACTCTGGCAGATGCTCCGAAACCTACGCAGCCAGCATGGCCTGACGATCTTCATGTCCACCCATTACATGGAAGAAGCAGACGTCTTGTGCGACCGGTTGGCGGTCATGCACCAAGGGCGCATCGCCGCCATCGATACCGCCGAGAACCTCAAGCGCGGCATCGGCGCCGACAAGATCGACGTCAAGCTCGGACGGACCCCATCCCCCCAACAGCGGGCGGACCTGTTGAAGGCCTTCGGAGAGCGCAACGTCGCCTTCACGGACCACGTCATGAGCATCGCGGTCAAGGACGGTGCACGCAGCCTCTTGCCCGCCATGCGCATCTTGGACAAGGCGGGTCTCATCATCGAGGGAACCAAGGTCCGCACTCCCACCCTTGACGACGTCTTCCTCAAGTACACCGGCGCGAGCCTGCACGAAGATGGAGGTGACGCATGATCTTCTGGAACCTGTATCGCCGCAACATGCGCCAGATGCCCCGCATCCCCGCGGTGCTGGTCTTCGGTGTCGTGATGCCTATCATCCAATTGCTGCTGTTCGGGAGCGTCTTCAGCAACACCCTCGACACCCCCGGCAATCCCTACAAGGACATCGCCAACAGCTACTACGAATTCATCGCTCCCGCCATCATCCTGCTGACCGCGGTGCTGGGCATGGCCAACAGCAGCGCCGCGTTCATCGTCGACCTGCGAACAGGGTACTTCGACAAACTCCGCACCACCCCGGCCAGTCCCAGTGGCGTCATCTTCGCACGCTTGCTGGCCGAAATGACCCGGGTCGGTCTGCAAGGCACGTTGATCCTGCTGCTGGCCTTCGCTCTTGGCGCCCGCGTCGAGACCGGCATCCTTGGCGCCGTCGTCATGCTCCTCACCGCCGTCGCTTTTGGGGCCATGACCACCGGCATGGCCGTCATGATCCTCGCCATGAAGACCCGCAGCGACCAAGCCACCCAATCCGTCTTCCCCCTGTTCTTCGTGTTGCTCTTCCTGAGCACGGCGTTCATGCCCGAAGCGCTGCTACCGGATTGGTTGCAGACTGCCGTGAAGTTCAATCCCGTCGATTACATGATCAACGGCTTCCGCAGCCTCATGTTCGCTGGCTGGGCCGAGGCTGCACCAGACCTGCTGATCGGGGTAGGCTTCGCCTCCTTGATCGCCGTCGTCCTCGGCGCGGTCAACGTGACGATCTACCGACGCATGCTGGGCTGAACGCCAGGCCGCTTACTTGCGGCGGCGCATCAAAGCGATGGCCAGCACAGCCAATAGCATCGCCACGGGAACGCCCGGGGCTTCCACGTTGGCAGGTTCTTCGCCACTCATGGATGCGCTAGAGATCTCGTCCGCGTTGAAGATGAACTGGGTGATGCCGAAGGCGTCGCCGGTGCCGGTGCCCGTGGCCAGGACCTTCAAGAAGACGCGGGCCGCGTCGTCGCGGTCCTGCAGTTGCTTCTGCTCGCCCTCCGTGGGCAAGCGGTCGAAGGTGAACGTCACGCTGACCGGGCGGGTCTGTTCGGAGTAGATGCGGTTCTGGGCGGAATCGAACTGGAACTCCGTCGGCGTGTAGTATTCCTCGAGGGGGACCGTGATGGTCGCGGGCTCGAAGACCGCAGGGAGCCACTTGGGGCTCAGGTCCGACGAGGAGAATGCGAACTGCATGTCCCCTTGCAGGTAGCCGCCGCTGACGCTGCATTGGTCGGCGTCCCAGTACCACTTGACGCGGCCTTCGTAGGTGCGGCTCTCACCCAACTCGGGCAGGGGCTCGCAGCCATCGAATTCGCCGGTGGCGGTGAACATGCAGGGGGCCTTGCCGTCGAACTCGAGGCCGACGATGGGCGTCACTTGCTGTCCGCACGCTTGCGCGGCGGGGACGATCAGCAGAAGGCCGAGGATCAACAGGGCTCGCATGGGCCACTGACTCCTCCCATGGCTGAAGAACGTTGTCGCCGCGCCATTGAAGCGTCCACGGTCGGCTGGGGTGCTCATGCGCTGACCTCCAGACGGGCCAGACGGAGGATCTCTTCGTAGTGCCGCTCCTCTACCGGCTGCACGGATAGGCGCTGTCCCTTCTGCAGGAGAGGCATCTCTTCGAGCCGGGCGTTCTCGCGCATCTCGGCCAGTGTGACCAGGCGGGGCAAGGTCTCGACGTGCTCGATGTCGACCATCATCCAGCGAGGGTTCTCCGGGTCGGTCTTCGGGTCGTAGTGCTTGTCGTTTCGGTCCCAGGCGGTGTGGTCCGGGTATGCTTCCTTGCTGACCCGGGCCAGGCCGGCCACGCCAGGGGGCGTGGCGTTGCTGTGGTAGAACAGGACGCGGTCACCGACCTTCATGTCGTCCCGCATGAAATTGCGGGCCTGGTAATTGCGGACACCATCCCAGTGGGTGGAGCCGTCGCGTTCGAGGGCGTCGATGCCGTAGACGTCAGGCTCGGACTTCATCAACCAGTAGCGCACAAGACCACTCGAGGGGGCTTTCCCCATCAAGCTTGCCCTGCAGGCCGCACGACGGTGTGCATGCCGATCATCACGATAGCTGCGACGATCATGGCGAGCACGGGCGTCAGCGCTTCCGTCACGACGGGGCCGAGTTGGGCGAGGCCGACAAACGCGGCGGGGATGAGCCCCGCAATGAGGCTGAACCAGATCTTGTGCATACCCTGGAGCCAGCGGAACTCGATGTTAACCTCTGGCCGGGGGACAGATGGCCGCAAGGCCTTGGGCCCTATTCGTAGATGGAAGCGCGGACGCCCCAGTAGACGAGAGTGGCGGCGAGGAACACGCCGGCCATGTAGAAGCCCTGCTCGGTCATGCCGGGGTCTTCGAAGACGAACCAGCCAAGCAGCCACAGGATGGCGAAGAAGACCGTCAATGCGATCAGCCCGACCGAAGCCAGGGTGCGCTGGACCTTTTGCGCGCTCATTGGACGACGACTGGCCGCCTCGGACTTAAGCCCGACGGAGCGGCCCTCGGGGTGCCGGATGGTCAGAACCAGGAACTGAGATCCCGCTGCACCGCCAGTTCCAGGCTGTCGAACCCGAAGGCGCCCTTGACATAGTTCTCGACGACCTCCTTGTACCAGACCCAGTCGATCATGTGGGGGTTCTCTTTGACGTGCTCGGCGGGCCACATGTATTCGATGGGCTTGATGCCTGATTTCTTGACCTTCTTGACCACGATGTTGTAGCCTTGCCTGGCCAAGCGCTCCTTGGCTTCCGTCTGGGCCTGCACGTCTTGGTACAGGGGCAGGGGGTCCTTGCAGACCACGAAATGGAACTTCTTGGCGGCCGTGATGCTCTCCCCCAAGACCTGCTCCAGAGCCGCGGTGCGCACGGCGAACGTGCTCAGGCTCCCGTCAGGGTTGGGCTTGTAGGATCGGATGGGCTGCACTTGTTGACGCACCACCAGTTGCTCCCACGGCGTGGCATTGATGTCCACTTCTGCCATGACGTCCCGGGTGGCCCGCTTGATGGCGGTCTTCATGCGTTCCCGGCCGTCTTCTTCTTCGTCCCACTTGGCCACGTCGTGCAAAGCCTGCTGCATGATCGGCTGCAGAACGATCTGTGCCAAGGGGGGCTTGTCGCTGCCCTTGAAGTTGTTGCCCTTGGTCTCCATGACGAACTTACCATCGGCGCCGGCCTTGAACTTGAGGTAGTTCTTGTGGACGACGAAGACCATGGCATCGTACTGCTCAGCCTCCAACTCGAAGTCCGGGTAGTCGAGCCATTCCCGCCAGCGTTTGTTGGCGGCCGCGATGGCGTCGATGGCATCGTTGGGGAGGGTGATCCACTTGTCCGTTTCGGGCTCCACGTCTGCATCGATGGCCGCCGCGAAGTGTGGCAGGTTGCCAGCCGACTTGCTGCAGCCCAGGTAGATACCGTCCGTGTCGCCATACACCACTCGGATGCCCTTCTCCTCGAACTCTTTCTGGGTCTCGTGCAGGACCTCTTGGCCGATGGTGGTGATGTTGGCGCCGCCCCAGACGTTGAACTGACGGCAACTGACATTGACGGCCACCATGATGCCATGGGTGCCCGCGTTGCGGGCCGCCTTCAGGCTGGCATAGGTCATGTCCAAGATGCGCACGGCGTCCTTGGAGGCGCCGTTCTGCTTTGCTTCGGCGCGGGCGTCCTTGACTTTCTGGATGGTGTCCAGGATGCCGGTCATGGCGAGGTTGACCAGGCCGGGTTCCGGGTCATGCTTGACGCCGATCATCCAGCCTTTCTCCTTCGCGTAGGATTCTGTCTCCGAGGGACGCCGCACTTCGTACTTGTCCGATTGGACGAAGCCTTGGTCCAGGTCTTTGAGCCAGAGCCAGTCATCGACTTTCTCGCCCTTGCGGGCAGGCTGCACGGTGTCGGCGGTGAGGTTGCGGGCCTTGAGGAGCGTCGGGTACATGGCCCCCACGTCAGCCTCCACCACGTGGAACCATGGGGTGAAGTGACTGTGTAGGTCGCTGTCAGGCTTCAGTGTCAGGCCGCCTGCGATCTCATAGCCGCTGCCTTCGCGGCCATCGGTGCGCAGGATGACGCCCGGGTGCTCGCACCAGAACGGCATCTCTGGGCCTTGTTTGGCCACCCGGACGAACTCCTTGTTGCCCCCGGCCGTGCGTTCATCTTCGGGCAGATCGAGAGCGGCCTGGGAGACTTCCTCGCGGGTGGGGAAGGGCTTGCGGACCAAGCGATGGATGCTGCGGGCGATGCCTTGCGCGCGGCTGGTGGCAGGCATGATCTTGCGTTGTCGCCGGGCACGCATGAGGGCCATGTGGTCCCACATCTTGGTGTTCCCTCCTGTCAGCAAGCTGTCCATGGAGAGGTTGACCGTGAAGGCCAGCGGCAGTGCCTGCGCCAAGAGGATCTGGGTGATGCCCACCTGTTCGTGGATGTCGTGCTTGTTGTACTCCAAGGTCTTGGCATCCAAGCCCATGTCGTCGGGTTGCATGTAGACCCGGTCCTTGACGTCCACGCCAAGCCACGGCGCCAGGCCCTTCAGGCTGAAGTCATCGTGGAAGAAGTAGAACTTCCTAGCGGCGTGGAAGGTGTCAAGGGTCACGGGGTGGAACACGGCGATGTCGCTGCTGGTGCCGAAATGGAAGCTGCGGTCGCGGCTGCTCCAGGTGTTCGTGAACTCCTGGAACCAGGACCGCATGCCGGGGCTCAGGGACTCGTTCTTCTGGTCCCGTTGCAACATGTCCTGGATGCGGTTGCGGATCTGCAGGTTGTCGAAGCCCAGCACGTTGTGGCCGGCGATGATGTCGTAGCGCACCGCGTGCTGGGTGAACTCCATCAGGTGGTCCAGTTCCTCGTCCAGGTTGTTGCTGACCAACTGGGTGACTTCCCGGTTCTCCCAGTCGGTGGGCAGGTCGCGGAAGCCGAAGTGGAACTCCTCCGTGTCGAGGTCTTTGGACGCTTCGTATTCGACGGGGAAATCCGTGTACCCGATGATGTCGATCGGGATGTCCTTGCTGCGCTGCCCGTACTGGGTCGTCTCGATGTCGTAGGTCAGGACTTTGAGCGTGGCCGGCCGCCCGTGGGTGTCGAACATCCAGGTGTCTTGCTCCGCAGACATGTCGGCAAGGACCCTCTCCTGGTACGGGATGTCATGCTCGCAGGTGTAGAATCCGTGGTCGAAGAACAGGCGGTCACTGATGTCGGGCAGCCAGTATGGCCGCTTGCCCACCACCGGGATGACGTCCCGGGTGCGCCCGTGGTCCCAGAACGATTTGTACTCGATGGGTTCCAGGACGTTCTGAATCTTGGCCAGGTCGTCCTGATCGGGGTCGGTGGCGCCGAGCCCATCCAGGAGGTCCATCAGGCGCTGGCGAGCAGCGTGGACTCCTTCTTTGGGGTCCTGGGAGAACGCCAAGAGGTTGGGCCGATGGATGGGTTCCAACTCGACGGGATCCTTGCCTTGCCAGAACAAGTGGGTGTTCGAGACGTTGAGGAGGGGCCCCGTCATGGGTCGGGGCACCGCTGGGGGAGGTTTAGGTTTCGGGACGGTGCGGGCTTCAGATCGGGGGGGTCACCATGCCCCCGCCTTCGTCGTCGTCATCGTCGCTGCCGTCATCCATCTCCCATGCGTCATCGTCACCTTGGCCAAGGCGGCCCTGGCTGTTGACGAACAGGCAAGGGCCGAGGTCGTCGAGTTCCAGGTCGTCGCCGACGCGGCGCCCGGCCAGCAATTGGCAGCGGGTGACGCCGATGGGGGCCACGAAGTGACCGCCTTCCTTGAGCTGGTCCATCAGCGAACTGGGGATCGTGGGAATGGCGCAGGTGACGTAGATGGCGTCGAACGGGGCGAACGCAGGGGCGCCGTCGATGCCGTCCCCGTCGATGACCTTGACATCAAACCCTGCATGGGCCAGGTTCAAGCGCGCTTGTGCAGCCAATTCGGGCAGGTATTCGACGGAGACGACCTGGCCGTCGCCGACCATCGCCTTCACGACCGCGGCGTGGTAGCCGACGCCTGTGCCGATCTCCAATACTCGTTGGCCTTTCTCCAATTGGAGGGCCGTGGTCATCATGGCGACCATATGCGGGGCGCTGATGGTCTGCCCAAGGCCAACGGGCAAGGGCTTGTCATCGTAGGCTTCGGGGCGCAGCTCGTCAGGCAGGAACAGGTGTCGGGGGACCGACAACATCGCCTCCTCCAGGCGCGCGTCGTTGAGGTATCCAGACACCTCAAGCCGTTCCAAGAGCGCCTCGCGCTCAGGGAGCCGTTCTGCGTTCACGGTGCGCATGACAGTAGCTCGGCCTTCGCGCCTTAAGTGGCTTTGGCAAGAGGGGAATTGGCCGCGATTCGGACTACTTCAATGCTGAGGCTCGGGCCCCTTCAAGCCGGGGTCATTCTCCACCAAGGATGGTGGTGATCTTGGCCTCCAGCACTTTGGCCGGAACGTCCGGAAGGGACAAGAATTGGGTCGTCCCCGCTTGTCCTTTGCCTGAGAGGCGGGCATACAGGAACCCGGCGTCTTCCAGTTGCTTGAGGTACTTCCAGAACTGGGTGTGGCCGCGGGCTGTCTCGGCGTACTCCTCGCACAGCAGTTGGTAGGTCTCTTCCAGGTTGCCCGTGGTGCAGTAAGCGCCGCCGTCCCGTTGCAGGCGACGGGCCAAGGCGAGCAGGACCAGGAGGGGGTGTTTGGCTTGGTTGCGGAGTTTGCTCTCGGTGACCACGCTGTAGGTCTCGGCCTTGGCGGCGCGGACGTGTTCGGGGGTCACCAGGTCAAGACTTTCGTCGTCCGCGAGGACGCCGGATTTCCACAGCAGTTCGATGCCCAAGCGGGCGTCTCCGGGGCCGCTGCGGGCTCCGCCGGGGGCTTCGCCTGCGATGTCGGCGATCAACGAGACGGATTCGGGGTCGACGGTGCCTTGCAAGAACGACATCTTGACGCGCTGGCCGATGATGTCCTCCATCTCGTCCCGGCCGTACGCCTTGATCTCATGGACGTTGCTGCGCTTGAACGTGGAAAGGGCGGCGTCATCGAGCTGGTCGAGGACGTATTGTTGGCTGATCAGCACGAGGCTGATGCCGACCCAGCGTTGGCCGGTCTCGTCGTTGAAGCGGGTCAGGTCGTAGACAAGGTTGCTACCATCGGCGCGCAAGAGGGCATCCACTTCGTCCAGGATGACGACCAAGTGGCAATCCCGGCGCTCCAGGTGTTTGCGCAGGTCGCTCATCATCTCGCCGACACTGAAGCCACGCTCAGGGTAGTGGGGTTCGAAGTGGTTGAGGATGCCCAGCATCGCCAAGGATGCGGACTTGCGCCGGCGGCAATTGACATGGACAGATTCCAAGCGCTTGCCCTTCTTTCCGAGGACCGCAGCGAAGTCGCGGCAGAAGCGCTTGGCTACGACGGTCTTGCCGGTGCCGACGGGGCCCCACAGCAAGGCGTGCTCGCGGGTGCCGCCTTGGGTCAACCCACGGTAGGTGCGCGCCAAGAAACGGATCGCATCGTCCCGGTGGGGAAGTTCATCGGGGACGTAGTCGAAGTCCAGTTTGGCGAGGTCCTTGAAGACCGTAGGGCCGCCCAGTTCCTCTTCGACGAGGCTCATCATCGGCACGGAGGCCGGGCGAAGCATAAGAGGGTCATCGTCCGTTCGTTGGGGTCGCTGAAAGCACGCGGAGGGGGCCTATGGGTCCAACGGCAAGTGGACCGAGAAGGTCGTCCCTTCGTTGACCACCGATTGCACGGCGATCCAGCCTCCATGTAGTTCGGCGATGCGTCGGCACGTGGAGAGCCCGATCCCGGTACCCGGATCATGGTCGACCTGGGCATGGACCCGCTCGAACATATCGAAGATCCGCTTGTGGTGTTGCGGGGGGATCCCTTGGCCATTGTCCGTGACCGAGATGACGGCCTCATCCCCCTGCACGCGGGTCTCCACGACGACCTTCAACGGGACGTCAGGGCGCCGGTAGCGCAGGGAATTGCTCACCAGGTTGCCCACCAGTTCCCGCAGCAGAGATGGGGTCCCCATGATCGTGGCATCCCCTTGGATGGCCAGTTCCCCGCCCACTGCCGCGAACTCCGGGCCTCGGTCAAAGCGCACCCCGTCCACGACCTCACTGATCGAGACCTCGCTGGGCTGCAAGCGCTGATCCAGCCGGCTGTAGGCCAGGAGATCCTCGATGAGCCGCTGCATGTGGATACCGTTCTCCACCGTCATGCGCAGGACCTCGTCCAGGTCGTTGTCCGCGGTCCCTGCAAGACGGCTCTGCACCATCTGCGTCAGCGTCACGACCCGCCGCAGGGGGGCTTTCAGGTCGTGGCTGGCGACAGCCGCGAAATGGCCTAGGTCCCGGTTCGAGCGTTCAAGGCGCCGGTTCGCCTCGGTCAAGCGGTCCGCGTGCGCGTGCTCCAGTGCATGCCGGCGCTGGATCCAGTAGTACCACGTGGCGACGAGGAAACCCCCGGTCAGCACGATGGCCGTCACGAGTCCGGCCCAACCCAGGGTCGTCGCAGGGACGGTCCCCATGGCCCGGGCACCGAAGCCCAAGGCATAGAATGCGAACGCCGCATATGCCACGAGCAACAACCCCAACACGCCTCGGGAGATCAACAGTGATCGGCGCTGACTGCCGTGGGCACCCTTGACCCAGGCGACGTTGGAGCCCACGGCACCGATGCCCGCCAAGGTGGGTGCGGCCACGGCCAGTAACGGCAAGGCAGGCAAGAAGATGGCCGGCCGGGGCGAGATGGAGTCCAGCACCACTTCGTAGGTGCCTGGTGCTGCATCGGGTAGGGTCAACCAACCGGGGAGGTTGCCTGCGCCAGGCACTTCGATCGGCACCCCGTCTGGACCGAAGATGGCTGTGATGCTGGCCCCGGTTGGCAAGATGCGCACATCGACCGTATCGGGGCCCGGCGCCACTTCAAACAGCACCCGGTGTCGGGTCAGCGTCGATGCAGGCTCCACTGCGTAGGACTCCAATGAAGGCCGGATCTGGGCAGGGATGTCGGGGAAATGGACGGCCGGTCGGGTGACGGTCGCATCAAAGCGATGGCCTGCGGCAGGCATGACTGCAGGGGACGACTCGGTCTGGGCCTCGTCCGAGAAGCGCCAGCGCAGCAAAAGATCAGGGTCCTCGAGCAGAGAGTATTCCGGTGCGGGGCCGCTTGCGGTGCCTGATCCTGCATAGGGATCGAAGATGCGATGCCAATCAGCGCCGCCGATCTTGAGGTCCTGCACCATCCTCGGGGCGATGGCCGAAAGGCCGCGATTGGTGATCTGGCGGTCTGCTGTGAAATGCACGACCGCACGGGTCGCACCTGCAGGGACAGGAATGTTGAACCACGCCTCGGCACAACCTGCTTCAGTATCCGGTTCCGAGAACGCGAAGCCGTTGTCTTTGCCGGTGATGGTGCCTTCCACTTTGCACCCCATGGCCGAATCGGGGCTCGGATTGAACTGGATGTGGTCCGGTTCAGCTGGCAATGGGATGATCACATCGAACACGACAGAGAGCACGGGCTCCGTCTGGGCCTGCGCCGTGG
>JBFGSX010000004.1:0-16562 GCA_041566495.1 Thermoplasmatota archaeon | reverse complement strand
GCCTCTTGGCCGTCGATGGCCACATGGATGGTGGGTTCAGTGGGCTCCGGGGCAGGCTCAGGTTCCGCTGCTGGCGGCGAACCGGTCAGGACGGTGATGTTCTGGCTGAGCGTGAAGCGTCCGCCCTTGGCGGATTGCACCGTCATGTCGACCGTGTAATCGCCAGCGAGAAGGAAAGTGTGGGTTGGTTTCCACCCGTCCAAGGTATGGCCATCGATGGACCACAAGATGCCGATGAGCTCGTCATTCGTCGCCGTGGTGCGGGGGGTGGCTTCGAAGGTGACTTCTTCGCCCGCCTCGGGGAACGCCGGGCTCCACGTGAACGTGGATCCACTCAATGGGTGCCGGGTCTCCTGCGTGGGCTCGATGGGCGTGCTTGCGCAACCGGCTAGGCTCGTGATGAGTAGCAATGCCAGGGTCGTCCAGACTCGCACGACACCTACCCCACTTGCGGCTTCAAAGGCGTTGTGGGTGACGCAGGGTCCAACCTGCAACGATGCCACCGACAATGACGTCGTAGTAGAACGTCAACGCCCGCCAGACCAGGACGAACACCGGGCTCAGGCCCGGCACCAGGCTGCCAAGAAGGATGACCGCGGCCACCTCTACGATGCCCGCACCTCCGGGGGTGATGGCGACGGGGCCCAGCAAGGTCAGTAGGATGCCTGCGGCGAACACGGTGGCGTAGGGGACCGTATGGCCGAAGCCCTTCAGGACGAACCACAGCACTCCGAATTCCGCGGACCAGATCGCCATGGAGAGGGCGATGGCCAGACCGACGCGCAGGGGCCGTTCCCGGAGCAAGGTCACAACACCGGCGCGGACGTCCCGGAACAACCCCTCGATGCGGACCGCCACATCGGGCGCGGGCCGCCGTAGGACGCGGTACAGGCCCGATACGATGCCTTGGCCGGCACTCGCGATGGGGCGGGGCCATGAGAGCCCGCCAAACACTAGGAGCATGAGTGTCAGCAGCAACGCCAGGGCGACGATGGCTGCGGTGCGGAGCGCTGCCGCGTCGGGTCCGAAGACCTGTACCAGCATCGCCGTGCCCAGGGTCCCGGCTCCCAGGAAGAACACCATGTCGACGGTGCGGTCAGACAGCACCAGGCGGCTGGCATGGACGCCGCTGGCGCCACTGCGTACCAGGATCGTCAGGCGGAGGGCTTCGGCGCCGAAGCGCCCGGGCGTGACGGCACCGGCGAACTGGCCGCTGGTGGCCAGGCGCCAAGCGGCCACTCCTCGCAGCCGCACCCCGAGGCCCCCGGCCAAGAGGCGCAGCCGAGATGCCCACAAGACGTGCATCATGACGTGCAATGCGAGTGCTGGCCATAGGACGGTGCGGTCGAATCCACGCAGATCGCCGAGGACATCGATGTCGCTGCGGGCCTGCGACCAGACCATGATGGCCACGAGACTGCTGATGCTCAACCCCACCGCCAGCGGGGTCCAGCGGGACAGTCTGGCTTCGACCACGCTCGGCGACCTAGGTGTCGGTAATTAACGCGCAGCCATCGTTGCTTGTTCGGCTAGGTGGCGAACTTACCGAGCCGGTATCGCTTTGCTCAACCGGCATGCTCCGCTCCTTCGCTTCGATCGAAGCGGAGCAGCGTCGACTGCCTGCCTGCGTTCGTCGTCTTTCAGACGCCGAACTTGCCAGCCAGTCGACTTCCTTCCGGCCAGCCGGCGCTCGTGGACTCGTCCTCGATGCCGGGGCGGATGGCGCCCGTGGGGCACGCATCGAAGCAAGCACCGTCCGCGATGCACAGGTCGCGGTCGACGCGAGCCGTGTCCGTGACGATGGCGGCATCCGTCGGGCAAGCTGCTTCACAGCCGTTGCAGACAATGCAGTCGGCTGCCAGGACCCAGGCCTTCTCGGGCTCGGGGGTCGCCTTGGCTTGGGCGCGGATGGCTTCGTAGTCCTTGGTGGGTTCTCCGGCGGCTGCGGCCACGGGGGCCGCTTCGCTTGGAGCTTCCTTGATCTCGACGGCCTTGACCTCGAGTTCGACGCCTTCGGCGCTGATGGTGCGGCGGAAGCTGTCCAGGACCTTCTTCACGTCGTCCCATTGCCAGCACACCTTGGCCTCGTCGTCGCTGGGGTCCGCGATGTCCAGGGCCTGCTTGAGGTTCCAGGGGTCGGCGATCTTGCCTTGCACGAACGCCTTGGCCAAGACCATCTTGCCACGGGGCGTCTGCGTCATCGGCAGGTCGCCTGGGTTCGGGATGGCTTGGAGGGAAGGAATGTCTGCTCCCCAGATGATGTCGCTGTGGACGGCCATGTCGCCGCCCCACGCCATGTCTCCGGCCACGTCAGCGGCCTGGACGCCGAGGGTCTTCTGGCGGCGGTGCTTGCCGAACCAGCCCATGCTCTGCAGCATCGGGTTGCCGGCCCAGAGTTGGAAGCCGAGGCTGGGGCCGATGGGCACCGGAGCCGCGTTCTCCATCCAGCGGAGCTTCTCAGGCACCGGGGCGACCATGGGGAACATGGTGCCCGGGTTCATGAGGTTCCGGTGGTCGGCTTGGACCTTGAACGCCTTGAGCTTGTTGTAGCGCGTGGCGCCGAACACACTCTTGGATTCGAACTGCAGCCAGACGCCGCTCTGGTAGCTGCGGCCGCCGAACTTCTTGGCAAGGCCGAGGATCCAGGCGCTCGTGCTCCAGCCCAGCGGGTATTGCGGGCGGCGCTCGTCGTCCAAAGTGAAGAGGAAGAAGTAGACTTGGCCGTCGTCCGTGACGTGGCCTTCGACGCTCAGCTCGTTGACCGAGATGCGCTCCTTGACCCGGCGCAGGTAGAGGGCCATCTTCTCCACGGGGACCATGGTCTCGCCGGCCACGAGGCTCGGACCGAGTTTCTTGGCCTTGATGGGGAAGAAGCGCTCGTCCCATTCGGCGGTGGCGACCTTGTCAGCGAGGACTTCGCCGCCGAGGCGCTCGACCATGCGCCCGAGGGCTTCGGCGTGGGCGTTGTGGTCCTTCTCAGCGAAGACCAGCATGACGCCGTGGCGTGCACCGAGGGGGTTCTTGCGGACGCCGGTGGCTTCTGCGCGCAGGGCGAAGAAGTCACGGCCGCGGAACATGATGTGTTTGAGGGGGAACTTGGCGCGGGCCTCTTGGATGAAGGCCTCCACGTCGCGCCATTGGGGCATGGCGACGAGGACGGGCTTGTCCTTGGTCGCTTCGACGAGGCCGAGGGTGATGCTGGTGATGACGCCGGTGCTGCCACCGAGGCCGACGTAGAATTGGATCTCGTCGAGGTCCCGGCAGAGGAAGCGGTGGCCATCTGCGCCTACGCCTTCGACGGCGACGACGTGCTTGCCGATGTTGCCGTTGGCGGTGGAGCCGAGGCCGTGGCCGTCCATGGCGACGAAGCCACCGATGGTCGCAGCGAGGGCGGAGGTGGGGTAGCAAGGCAGGTCGAGGCCGACCTCTTGCAGTTTGTCACGGAGGTCGCCGATGACCATGCCCGCGTTGACGGTGCACTGCATCTTGCCTTCGTCCACTTGCAGGCCCTTGCGCATGGGGGTCATGTCGATGACGATGCCGGCACGCTTGGGGGTGGCCCCGCCCAAGGCGTTGGTTGCGGCGCCGCGGGGCGTCATGGGGATGCCACGCTTGAGGCAGAACTGCACAACGGTCTCGACATCGTCGACGCTGTGGCAGCGGGCCACGGCATCTGCGAGGCGGCCGCCAGGCAGCAAGAGGTCCACGATGCCAGGCGGGCTGCCGACGTCCGTCGAGTAGACGATGCGGTCAGCCTGCGAGTGAAGGACGTTGTCCTTTCCGAGGCGTGCGATGAGCTGATCCAGGTCCCTTGCCTTGAGCGCCATGGCTACGGGCCCGCCGAGGCCGGTTTCCTTCAAGTATGTATGGGGGTCGCAACAGGAGGCGACGTCACAAGGAGCACGCTGTCACCGGTTCTTGTTCGATGTAATGCAAGCAGATCCGGCTGTCCACCTTGAAGTCAGGGTGGGGGGCTTGGTTGGTCTCATCGAACGCGAAGGTGACCTTCAGGGTGGTGATGTCGAGGGCCATCCGTTCGGCAGGGATGCGCGCATGCAAGACCCGCAGGCCTTCCATGTCGATGGCGTGGGCTTTGCTCAAGGGACCGGCCAAGAGGCGGCCTTCGTCGTCGCGCAGTTCCACGACCAGCTCGGTGCGCCAATCGGTGAACGCTGGGTGGCGGGCATCCCATTCGACGAGCAGCTCGGCTGCTTCAGGGCGGCCCTCCGACAAGCTGGTGCGCCAGTCGCATTCTTCGCAGCGCTCGCCAGGCATGGCAAGTTGGACGATCTCCATGTTGCTGCGGAACGTGACGTGGGGCTCTTCCTCTTCCTGGGGGTAGATCTGCAGGATGACCCGACTGATCTCGTCGCTGCGGACGGCCACGACCTCTCGGTCGATGCCGATGCCGGGCAGATAGAGTTCCACCACGTAGAACCCAGGCTCGATGTCGAAGAACGTGAAGCCGCCCAACTCCGTCGTGCGGGTCTCGCGACCGATCTCGGGCAAGGTCACGACGACGTCCTGGTAGGGGACGAGGACGTGGTTCAATGCGGCTCCGTCGATCTGGCCGTAGGCCAGTGTTTCCTGGGTCGGTTCATCGACACAGCCGGCCAGCATGCCGGTAAGAAGTACCGCAACGAAGAGGAACCGCATCTAACTGGAAGACCTCTCGGAATCCTATAAAGTGGTTCCCGTCACGTGGTGGAACAATCGGGCTATGAGCGGAGGCGGTCGAAGAATCCCTTCTTCTCGTGGACTTCGGTGCCCAGTTCTTCTGCCAGTTCCTCCAGGAGTTCGCGGGCGCGGCCACCCAGTTTCTTGGGGGTCGCGACGCGCATCTGGACCAGGATGTCTCCTCGGCCACTGCCCCTCAGGAACGGCATGCCTCGACCCCGGACCCGTAGCACATCGCCGCTCTCGGTGCCCGCAGGGACCTCCAGTTCGACGTCGCCATCAAGCGTCTTCAGGGTCAGGGTGGTGCCCAGGGCCGCTTGCGGGAACGAGATGGCTTCCTCAGTGATGAGGTCCGAGCCCTCGCGGTGGAAGCGGTCGTGCTTCTTGACGTGGACCTCGATGTAGAGGTCGCCGTGAGGGCCCCCTTGGCCACCCACTTCGCCGCCACCGGAGACCCGGATGCGCATCCCATCGGAGATGCCTGCCGGGACCTTGACCCGTTCTGTCTTGCGTTGGCGCTCGTGACCACCCCCCCGGCACGTGGTGCAGGGGCTTGTGATGCGCTTCCCGGCGCCCCGGCAATCAGGGCAGGCGCCCACTTGGCTGATGACGCCAAAGGGTGTGCGTTGTTGGTGCTGGACCTGGCCCGCGCCGCGGCAGGTGTGGCAGGTCTCCACTTTGCTGCCGGGCTGGGCGCCGTTGCCGTTGCATTTGGAACAGGTCTCGAGGCGGGAGTACGTGACCTCTGCCACGGTGCCTTCGAAGGCCTGCAGGAGGGTGATGTCGTGGCGCAATTGCATGTCGCGGCCGCGACTTGGGCCGTGGCCGCCGCGGGCGCCGCCGAAGAACATATCGAAGATGGAGCCGAAACCGCCCCCGCCGCCGAAGATGTCCTGGAAGTTGACGTTGCGGAAGATGTCCTCGGTGCTGTACTGCTGGTCGATGCCGGCGTGGCCAAGGCGATCGTAGCGTTGACGCTTCTCGTCGTCCGACAGGACCGCGTAGGCTTCGCTCACTTCCTTGAAGCTCTCTTCCGCCCCAGCATCGCCTTCGTTGCGGTCCGGGTGGAACTTGATCGCCAGCTTGCGGTACGCCTTCTTGATGGTCGCAGCATCGGCATCTTTCTCGACACCCAGGACCTCGTAGTAGTCCCTCTTTCCGGAGGCCATCGCGTGGGCGACTCGGCACCCATTCAAATCCGTTGGGCTCGGAGAGGCCCTGGCCCAATCCTTTCAACTCGCCTTGCCTACCGGGGTCGTGGATTGGTCTGTCACGGGCTCGATGGCCTTCGGCGCCTTCGCTGCGTTCGTGCAACTGTCGCTTGGCGGCGTGCTGCTGTTCAAGAATCCCCGCAACGAACGCGTGGCGATCTTCGGTCTGCTCTTCTTGCTCAACGGTGTCGTCGCCGCACTGACGTTCGTCGGAACCGGGTTTCCGGAGGTCCGTGATGCCGTGGCGCGCAACGCCCCCATCTTGGCCATTGGTTTCCTCCGGAGTGCCTTGTTCTTCGAGATCAGCACCAACCTTGTGTTGCTGGTGCTTGCTTGCATCTACCCGCGTCGCCCGGACTGGTTGCGCAAAGCGCCTCACATGGTGTGGGTGTTCGGGGCACTGATGGCGGGCTTGCTCCTGCTGCGATTCACCACCGGGGATGCCCTCCTGGTAGGGCGCAGCAACGCCGAGGCGCTGACTGCCCGCAATGTACTGGTGGCCTACGGCGTCTTTGAACTCGTGTTTCCAGCTCTGTTTCTACGCTGGGCACTGCTCTGGCGCCAGCCCATGCCCCGGGAACTGCGGTCCCAGTTCGCATTGGTGTTCGCCGCGGTGGGTGTCCGCGCGGTCCACCAGATGGCCTTCGTGCCGTTCGTGGAGATCAGCGACATCCTCAACGGTCGAGGCGCCACGCTTGCAGGATTGGTGCTTGGAGGACTCCTCGTGGCCATCGTCATCACCTCCCTGGTCTGGGGTCTTGGACTGATGATCCAGGCGACGTGGCGCCTGCCCCGTGACGATCGGCCGGCCCATTACTTCGTCCTCGTCTTCCTCGCCTTCGGCCTATTGGAAGGGGCGATGAACATCTTCCTCAACCGTGGTCTCTCGATTCGTTGGTGGCACACGCTGACCGGCGACTTCGACGTCTTGGTCATCCGACCAGTGTTGCTTTGGTTCGCCATCTCCCGCACGCAGTTCCTGGATGTTCGCCTGCGCAGTGGCCACTTTGCGTGGGCCATGGCCTTCGCCTTGACCGCGGCCGTGGTCATGGGTGGGGTCTTCGAGGCGTTCGGCGATCGCGGTTCCCTGGCGGTGCAGTGGACACTCTCCGCCCTAGTGGGGCTGGCCGTCGCCAGTTCCACGGTGGCGGTCTGGCATGCCATCCTGTTGTCACGCTCCGAGGCTTGGTCCCGCTCTCCGACCCCGAGCGAAGTGTACTCGGCACAATTGGAGGAAGCGTACCGCAATGGCGAACCCAGCCTTCCCGACCAGGTGAGGCTCACCAGGCTTCGTTCCCAGCTGGGTATCGACGATGCCATGCATCAGAAAGCAGAGCGTCGCATCCGGGCTTCACTGATGGGCCAAAACGGCCCCAGCACAA
The DNA here is from genome assembly GCA_041566495.1 of Thermoplasmatota archaeon. Taxonomy (GTDB): domain Archaea; phylum Thermoplasmatota; class E2; order JACPAO01; family JAHFTW01; genus JBFGSX01. The sequence goes on along the minus strand of JBFGSX010000004.1, from coordinate 9,292 downwards.
GTATCAAGTAGTGCGGGGTCCAACTAGAGAGATAGCCCTGCGGGAAACTGCATGGCTACGGACATCCCAACCGGGATGGCCCTCCATAGCATCGGAGAGCAGCGCGACATACTCGCTGCCTGGAACCGGCTCCCAGGAGGAGCAGGGGACAACTGAACCGGAGGCTCGCTCTGCGAGTAAAGGGGAAAAACCGGTGTACGGACGCCTTCGGGTGACCGACGGAAACGTATGGGGAAGCGATCAAACCTCCTGTCGCAGAGGATGTGGTCGCGCAACCCCGTCACGGGACTTTGTTTGACGTCGACGCCGCGCGTCGGCTCGCTGTTTTTTGATTCGGCACACTGCCTGGGGCCCGTAGGCTTTTTTCCCAGGGTGGGCTGGCACGCCCCATGGCCACCATCGGTCGCGGTCTGTACGCCGAAGCGGTGCACGAGTTCTTCGAAGGGGTCCGCAGCTACGACGTCGAGCGCGCCGTGGCCGTCCTCGCGGACGACGCGGACTTCCAAAGTCCCTGGAACCAAGGTGTGCTCACTGGCAAAGATGCCATCAAGGGAGTCCTCGAGACGGTCCTGACGGCTCCCGAGACCCGCCCCAGCTTCACCATTCAGGACATCTCTGGCGATGGTCACATCGTCACCCTGAAGGTCAGCGTCAGTGGCCGCTTCGGCAAGGCCCCCCGCATCCACTTGTTCCGAATCCTGCACCTCCAGGGCGCGATCCACCAAGTCATCATCCAGCCTGCGTAGGCCTTGGCTGCACGGCACTCCACTCGATTGCCTAGCGAGAGCCAGAGCCCCCGCTCTGGTGGTTCAATCCAAAGACCTCGATGAGGTCCCGTGGCGTCGGTTGCGATGCGGTGCGTGACGGCCACGGGCGGGGATCCCAGATCCAAGTGGTCCTGGGAAACGACCTTCGACGGGTGTGGGTCGAGTGCGGCATTCGCCGAAGGCTTGAGCAAAAACCTTCGGAGGCGATATTTACCCTGATTGGTGGGTGTTTCGAACTTTAGGCGACTTGTGAAAACATCACAATTCACCGTCTGTGACGAACATCCAGCCCGGGGGTGGGGTCTGGTGGTAGAACGTGCTGAAGTACATCGTGAACGGCTGTTCGATCATGATGCTGATGTCGGTGATGCCCTCGCCGCCGGCCCAGATTTGGTACAAGATGCCATGGGGCATGGACGCGTTGGTTGCGCCTCCGAGGCCATACCTATCGATCATCCCGGCATCGTACGAAAGCATGAGTGGCGAGCGCCCCTCGGCGTAAGGCAACCAATCCCCGCGGGGTTCGTCGGGGTGGTAGAGGTAGTTGGTCATCCACAATGCTTCGCCAACCACCTGGTTTGGCTCCCAGTACAATTCCGCCTGGATCCATGAGGGCGGGATTCCTGGTTCCATGAGTTCGTCCCAGAATGGCCGCCACCAGTCGTGTGTCCGGTTCGTCCCTGTGATGATGCTGAGGCCCGCGCAACCCCCGCTGGAGTAAAGGATTCCCAGGTAGGTACTGCACGAAATGAATCCATCCCACTGCACGAGGTTGTGGATGGGAACGATGACCGGGTCCGCGATGACCTGCATCCGCACGGTCTCGGGTGCGTCTGGTTGCAGGTCCACTTGCACTTCGCCTCGGCCATGGTCGGGGCCTTCGGCGATGAGGCGGTAGAAACCGTTGCTCAGGCCGTCGAACTTGAATGCCCCGTTCTTGCCGGTCTCGACCTTGGCGAGGGTCTGTTTGGCTTGTAGGAGTTTGACGGTGATGCCGGCGACGGGGGTGATGGTCTCGTCGACGACGACGCCTTTGATGAACAACGGATCGGGGACGGTCTCGTTGAGTTCGACGGTGGCTTGGCATGTGTCTTCCATGCAGGTTTGGATCTGCGCGGAGGGTGCTTCGTCGCCGGCGCAACCGGCCAGCATGGTGGTGACGAGAATGCCCACGACGAGCGCTGGTCTCATGCCAATTCTCCGTCAGTGACGAACATCCAGCCTTCGGGGGGCGTGATGTGGTACAGGATGTTGAAGTACATGGTGAAGGGCTGTTGGATGGCGAGGCTGGGTGAGGCAAAATTGGTCGACCCGGCACGGAGATCGGTATGGATCCCTTTGGGCATGGAGACGTTCGTTGCGCGGCCGATGCCGTGCGTGTGGATTGCTTCAGCATCCATAGAGTACACCAGGGGTGAACCTGCCGTCGCAGTCCCCACTTGACGCGAGATCTCGTTCGGCGCTCGGGCGGCAAGACGCAGACTTAGCATATCCCCTGCGGCTTGGTTGGACTCCCACACGACTTCCGGCTGTATCCACGATGGGTTGATGCCTGGGGCCATGAGTTCGTCGTAGAACGAGCGTCCACTGTGGTCGATCTGTTCACCAAATAGGGTGATGGTCCCGCCCCCGATCGGGGAGAATCCCCCAATGTTGGCGGACGCGCCCACAAACCCATCCCACTTCACGATGGTATGGATCGGCATGATGGGCGGGATGCTCAGGATCTGCATCCGGATCATGCGCTCCGGTTCCCCTTGGATGTCCAATTGGGTCTCTGCTTGGGCGTAACCTTCGCGGTTGACCTGTAAACGGTAGAAGCCGTCGCTCAGGCCCTTGAACGTGAAGGCGCCATTCTGATCGGTCTTCACTTCCCCGAGCGGGTCGTGGCCCTGCAACAGCAGCACCTTCGCGCCGGCCACCGGGACCACGGTCTCGTCCACGACGACACCCCGCACGGGATACGTCGTGGGCCCGGCGTCCTCGATCGTCACGGTGGCTTCACAGGCGCTGGCTTCGCAGACATCGGCCATGGTGATGGGCTGCGGGGCTTGAGAACACCCCGCAAGCAACAGGGCGATGACGATCACGGGAACGGGACCACGCACGGTTCGCCCATGGCCTGCCCATGATAATAATTGGCCGTCCCTTCTGGAGTCAACGGTCACGCCATGGCGGGCTTGTTTGGCTTTGGAACGGCGAGCCCCGGGGGGTGGCGCGCGTGGCGTGGGCCTGGTGGCCATCACAGTCCACCATCCGTCACGAACATCCAACCTTCGGGCGGGGTTTGCTGATAGATCAAGCTCAGGAAGAACGTGAAATCCTGTTGGAATGTTACACTCGGAGTCAGGGGGTCGGCTGAGCCGGCCCAGACCTGGAAGTAGAATCCCTGGGGCATGGAGGCGTTGCTGGCGCGACCGATGCCGTTCTCTTCGATAGTGGCGCGGTCCATGGCGAACGCCAGTGGCGATGGACCCTCCACGATGCCGAGGCGCTTCGAATAGGATGGCGTCCGGCCATCGCTCCATGTATGCAAGCTGAGTGCTTCGCCGGCGGCTTGGTTGGATTCCCAGACCATCTCCGCTTGCACCCAATCGGGGTGGATGCCGGGGCTTACCACTTCATCGTAGAAGGTCCGCCGGCTGTCGTCGTACGTCTCGTCGCCGGTCGCAATGGTGACGAGGCTGCAGAACTGGGATGAGCCCAAGGTCCAGCGCACAGAGCAACCCAGGAGGCCGTCCCATTGCAGCAGGGTATGGGTGGGGATGATGGGGGGTGTGCCAAGGATCTGGATGCGGATCGCCTTCGCGGGCGGCCCTTGGATGTCCAATTGGGTCTCTGCCTTGGCATAGCCTTCCTTGGTGATGAGGAGTATGTAGAATCCGTCCGCCAGGCCATGGAACGCAAAGGCGCCGCTGCTGTCAGAGTCCACGCGGGCAAGCTCAGAGTTGGCCGCCAGGATGCGGATCTGTGCATCGGGTACGGGCGTGACGGTCTCGTCCACAACGACTCCTTTGATCGTCACCGTCGCCGGGGCTTCGGTCTCGATCTCCACGGTCGCTTGGCAGTGTTCCGCCTGGCAGCTCACGGCCTGTGTGGTCTGCGTGTCTGCGCTGCAACCCGCCAACGCAGCGACAAACAGGATGGTCAAGGCGACACGCATCATGGCCAGACCCTGCTCGGGGCCCATAAAACGAACCTAGTCGTTTTGTCGAAAAGGAAGGAAAGGAAAAGGGGGAAATTGCCGGGTCTAGGCCTTCTCTTCGTCGACGCGCTCGCCGTCGACGACGTCGGGCTCATCAGGCTGGCCGGTCCAGGCTTCTTCGCCGCCTTCAGCGCCAGGGGCGCCTTCGGGGGCGTCGGCTTGGGCCTTCTCGGCGGCCTTCTGGTACATCTCCATGACCGCGGGTTCGAGGACCTTGCTCAGTTCCTCGGTCTTGCCTTCGAGGTCTTCCTTGGAGGCTTCAGGGTTCTCGAGGAGGGTCTTCAGGTCAGCGACCGCCTTCTCGACGGGTTCCTTGTGGGTGCCCAGGTCGTCGCCGTTGTCCTTGATGAGCTTCTCCGCCTGGAAGACCGCTTGGTCAGCTTGGTTGCGCGTCTCGACGCGGGCCTTGCGTTCCTCGTCTTCTGCGGCGTGCTCTTCGGCGTCACGGCGCATGCGCTCGATCTCGTCGTCGTCGAGCTTGCTGGCGCCTTGGATGGTGATGTGCTGCTCCTTGCCGGTGCCCATGTCCTTGGCCTTGACGCTCAGGATACCGTTGGCGTCGATGTCGAAGGTGACCTCGATCTGGGGGACGCCGCGGGGGGCCGGGGGGATGCCGTCCAGGATGAAGCGACCGAGGCTCTTGTTGTCGGCGGCCATGGGGCGCTCACCTTGCAGGACGTGGATCTCCACCTGGCTCTGCTGGTCAGCGGCCGTGGAGAACGTCTGGCTCTTCTTGTGAGGTACGGTGGTGTTGCGGGGGATGAGTTCCGTGCGCACGCCGCCCATGGTCTCGATGCCGAGCGTGAGGGGGGTGACGTCGAGCAGCAGGATCTCCTGGTCCACTTCGCCGGTCATGACGCCGGCTTGGATGGCGGCGCCCATGGCGACGCACTGCATGGGGTCGACGCCGCGCTCGGGCTTCTTGCCGAAGACCTTGGCGACGAACTCCTGCACTGCGGGGATGCGGGTGGGGCCACCCACGAGGATCACGCGGTCGATGTCACTGAGGGCCAGACCGGAGTCCTTCAGGGCGCCTTCGCAGGGGCCGCGGGTGCGCTCGATGATGGGCATGATGAGCTCCTCGAGCTTGGCACGGTTGAGGGTGAGTTCCAAGTGCTGGGGGCCGGATTCGTTGACGCTCAGGAACGGCTGGCTGATGGTGGTCTGGGTCATGCCCGAGAGTTCCATCTTGGCGCGCTCGGAAGCGTCACGCAGGCGCTGCATGGCTTGGCGGTCCTTGCGGACGTCGATGCCGGTGTTCTTCTGGAACGTGGCGGCCAGGTATTCGACGATGGCATCGTCCATGTCGGTGCCACCGAGGTGGGTGTCACCGTTGGTGCTCAGCACTTCGAAGACACCGTCGCCCATCTCCATGATGGTGATGTCGAAGGTGCCGCCGCCCAGGTCGTACACGGCGATCTTGAGGTCTTCGTCGCCGGCCTTGTCCAAGCCGTAGCTGAATGCGGCGGCGGTGGGTTCGTTGACGAGGCGCTTGACTTCGAGGCCGGCGATCTTGCCGGCGTCCTTGGTGGCTTGGCGCTGGTCGTCGTCGAAGTAGGCAGGGACCGTGATGACGGCGCCGTCGATCTTCTCGCCCAAGTGCTTCTCGGCGTCTTCCTTGATCTTGCGCAGGATCATGGCGCTGATCTCTTGGGGCGTGTACGACTTGTCGTCGATGGTGACCTTGTAGTCGGTGCCGATCTTGCGCTTGATGCGCTGGATGGTGCGCTCGGGGTTGGTGACCGCTTGGCGCTTGGCCGCGTCGCCGATGAGGGTCTCGCCGCTGCGGGTGAACGCGACGACGCTCGGGAAGTTCTTGCCGCCGTACACGTTGCCTTCAGCGGAAGGGATGATGACCGGGCGACCGGCCTCCATGATGGCTGCTTCACTGTTCGTGGTTCCAAGATCGATGCCGATGATGCGTCCCATGATTTCACCTAGGGCAAAGCCCCTGTCTGAGGCGCGGCGAGTTTGCAGTTCTATAAAATGGTTTGCCAGCGGCGTGGGGGTATCGCCGCTTCCCAACCCGGACCTTAAGCCCGCCAAACCTTGCCTTAGGTCCATGCGCATCCTCCTTGCCATGCTTGTCGCAGCCACCGCCCTCGCCGGTTGCACCAGTGAAGAGACCGAACCGACGACCGCGTTCGCGCCCGAACTCGCGGCCCTGGGCCTTACCAATGTGACCGCCCAAGCCGCCGCGTGGGCCTATGCCGTGGTGGATGCCACCCAAGACGGAGACGTCGCTGGCATGACGTTCACATTGACCGAAGAAGCCCTCGCCTCGGCGCAATCCGAAAGCGGCGCATTGTTCCTGCAGGTCATCCCCCTCCTGCCGGCGGACGTCTCCCTGGAGAAGTATGCCGTCCTCGTCTTCGACACCGGTTACCAAGTGAACGCCGAAGCGGCCAACGTCGCGGCCCAGGCCCAGACCACCGTGGCGGACGCCCGGGCCCAGGCCGAGGCCAGTGGCGCGCAGGCGACCATGATCGCCGCTGAATTGTTCACGGCGCTGGAAGGCTCGACCCAAGGTGCCGTCACATCGGCGCAGGCGGCAGCCAGCGTCGGAGCCGGTCCCCTCACGGTCCCGCTGCCCGCGGATGCCGCCGTGGGGGACGTCTTCGGTATCGTCGTCGGGCTGCAGACCCAATTGGACGGCGCAATGGCATCGGCCCAAGGGACCGTCTCTGACGTCCAAGCTGCCGTCAACGTCGAAGGCAAGGCGGCCTTGCTGGTCAGCCTGGTCGGCCAGGCTCAAGCCGGGCTGCCCTCCGTCACGGATGCATTGGCCCAAGCCCAGGGCCTCGCAGCTCAGGGGCAAGGCCTGCTGATGCCGGTCCTTGGCACGGTGCAGGGTTTCTCGATCCCGGCCTTCAGTCTGACCGTGGATGGCCGCAGTGCCGAACGGGTGCTGCTGGCCTCCCAAGACATCCAAGCCACGGTCCAGACCACGGCCAGTGGCTTGTGGCCCTTGTTCAACAGCGAGACCATCTCCTTGGATGTGGCCAGCGATGTCGCGGCCGGCTTCGGCAGCCACTTGGGTGGCGTCACCGGAGATTTCGGCAGGCTCCAGTATGATCTGGTGGCCGATGTGCACGGCCAAGCGGCCAGTCTCAGCGATGAGGGCTTCAATGCCGTCGGCACGGCGCAGGCGTCGGCCAGTTATGCCCTGGCCGCCAGTGGTGTCGGTGGTACGGCACTGAGTTTCGATGTGGCGAGTCAAGGCCGCGATCTGAGCGGTGCCTTGTGGGCCATCGGCGTCGAACTGGGTGCGCCCCTCGAGGTGTTGCTTGCACAGGGGGCCTTGCCCATGGATGAGCTGAGCAGCGTCGGGGCACCCATCCCGAGCGCGGCGGGCCTGACGATCGACGGACCCCTTGGAGCCTGGACGCTCCACCGCTAGGATCTGCTGGTCCCCTTCCCCCTTCCTTCCCTTGGGTGGCCGATGATGGTGTCGCGGCCGCATCTGTTGGGCACACGGCCTCAGGGTTTGTCGCCCACGCTGAGATCAGCCATGGCCGGAGCATCGCAGCATTCACGCTACGCGGGGCCGCCCGGGGATGGGTTCAATCGGTCGCCAAGGGCCCTAGGCCAGCTCGACCGTGACCGGCGACGGGCGGGCCATGCGGCCCCACATCGCGACAAGGTCTTCGAGGAGGTCCTCGAGTTCGACGAGGTCCAGCGGCTTGACAAGGTACCCGCGGGCACCCTGGTCGTAGGCGATCTCCACATCGACCTGGTCGGTGGAGTTGCTGAGAATGATGACCGGGATCTGGCGGCCGTTAGGGGTCTCGTGCAGGGCAGCAAGGCATTCCAGGCCGCTCATTCCGGGAAGTCCGATGTCGAGTAGGGCTAGGTCAAACGTGTGTTTGTCGCTTGCAGCAATAAAATCTTCTGCGCTGGAGAAGGTCTCGATGTGCTCGACGCCGCCGACGCTGGTCAAGGTCGTGTGCAAGAGGAGACGGTATGCGTCGTCATCCTCAATGATGGCAATTTTCAATCCAGTCGATGGCATGCGGTCAGCCTACTTGAGTTCTGAATAGTTGTCTACCACTTTATAGCACCTGCCTGACGAAGGGGCGCTATCGGCCAGGAGGGGGTCGCCTGTTCGTCGGGAGAAACGCTTTCTAAGCCGGTCGCGAAGCAGTGACTGATGAGTCGCGGCGTCTTCGACATCTACCAGACCCGTAGCGGGTACACGGCGGTGGATAACGGGGTGCAGCGACAGATCCTTGAGGCTTTGGCCGATGGGGACAAGCAGCTCCCGGAGCTCATGGAGGTCACGGGCAAGAGCAAGCCGACGCTGTCGGCGACGCACATGAAGGACCTCCTGAACCGGGAACTGGTGGAGGAGCACCCGCACCCGACGGACAAGCGCCGCAAGGTGTATCGCCTGGCTGGGGCGCGCATCGGGGCCAGTGATATCCCGGTCCCGCAGTTGCGCAAGGCGGTGGAGGCGTATGTCTCGTTGGCACCGTTGCAGGGGCGGTTGCCGTTGGCGGCGGTCCTGGACATCATCACTGCCGCGCCGCCGTCGGCCTCGCTTGAGACGCTGCATGCCCAGGGAGTCCGACTAGGTGCGGTGCTGGCCAGCAGTCTCCGGGTCCCTGATCTGCAGAGCCTTTGGATGCGTCTGGTGCAGTGGTTCGAGGAGCAAGGTGTGGCCAAGCCTGTGCGTCTGGATCTGGAGGCGGCCGAGGTGGTCCTGGCCCCGGGTCCGGGTGTGACGGGTTCGGCGGCGCACGCGGCCGCGGCTTTGGCAGGCGTGGTGCAGGGCATCGTCTCGGCGCTGGAGTTGGGGGATGTGCAGGTCTTCGGTTCCACCGACGGCGATCGCATCGTCTTGCGCCAAGAATGAACACATCTGGCCAAACGATTTGAGGCTCAATGGGTAGCTGTGCTTCCGTCTATGGCCAGCCTCGTTCGTTTGGAACGCACCAAACGATTATGATGGGTGTGGGCCTACTGCCGCATTAGGGTGTGATTCCCATGACAGAAACCGCCAACGCAACCTACGCCGGCACGAACCCGATCATCAACCCCGTCATGTACTGGCGGGTCAGCGCTATCGCGCTCGGGGCCGTCGCCCTCCTCGGCATCATCCTCAACAGCATAGGCCAAGCCGAACTGTTGGGCGCCAACTTCCTCGCCTTCGACTGGACCCACAACGTGGTGCACGTGCTCCTAGCCGCTGTCGCCGCCGTCTTCGGCTTTGCCAACCTCGGCGCAGGTCTCACCAAGACCATGGCCATCGTCTTCGGCTTCGTCTACGCTGGGCTCGGCGTCGTCGGCTTCATCGCCGGTGACATCCTCGGCGTCATCG
>JBFGSX010000003.1:0-25974 GCA_041566495.1 Thermoplasmatota archaeon | reverse complement strand
GTGGAGGCCATGCGATGATCGCCCGCAGGATCCGTTACATCTTGTTCACAAGCGGAAACGACTGGAGCAAGAAGCAAGAGCAGTACAACGGGCCAAGCTTGCATAGGCCGCCATCAATGCCGGAGGCTTTTGGTTTTCGGGGAGATTGGCGAAAACAGGTGCGGAGCCTGCTGCAGGCTCACACCGACGCCTTCAGCGCACCCAACTCCGGCGCCACCTTCTCCATGAACGCCTCCATGTTCCTGATCACGCGCGCGGAATCATGGTTGAAGAAATCGAACCACAGCATCAAGCGGTCGTCAGGGTGGTACCGTTCAGCGAGCTGCTTGGCTACGTCGTCGGCGTTGCCGATGACGGCGTTGTCAGCAGCGTGTTCGATCTTCTTGGGGTCAAGGGTACCTGTGAGAGCATTCCAGTAGGCACCGAGCGCGGCTTTGGCTTCCTTTTGCGCGGCCGCGGTGCGTTCCTCAGCACTGAGTCCTTCTTCTTCGTTCAGGAAGACCATGACGGTGCGGGGCATCATGCGGCGGTGCCATGGGCCACCGTCTTTGTGGTAGATGGTGCGCATGACCGCGTGGGTCCGCTCGATGATCTCCGGGGGCGTGATGCTGAGGTTGGCGACCTGGCAGGGCAAGTGCTTGTTGGCGAGGGCCGGAATGCTAGGGTCGTGGCTACCGGCGACGAGGTGCAGCAGGGAGCGATCCCAGTCTTGGGGGACGATCTTCAAGGCCTCGAATTCGAAGCGCTTGCGTAGCACCACGTGTTCGACCAGGTCTTCTGACTCCTTGCCTTCGGGTCCGCCGTCCGTGTCGTCGGGGATGATGGTGGAGCCGGCGGCGCCGGCGGCGGTGGGTCCGAAACTGGGGGGCGCGGGGCGCATCTCGACCCGTCCGGCTGCTAGGGCGGCACCATGGATGCGAGCCCAGTCTTCGGGGGTGCGGCATTCGGCTTGGGTGATGGTGCGGGCGGGGATGTCGTCGCTGCTGAGGGTCTCCCCGGTGAGGAGGCGGCAGAAGATCTCGGTGGCTTCGTGGAAGATCTTGCCTTTGAGGAATGGGTAGGGGATGGCCCGTTCCAGGTCGTCTCGGGGGACGTAGCCGTGGGCCCGGTTCATGTAATCGAAGCGGCCGGCACTGAAGCCGACGTGGATGGCGCGGGGGTTGGGTTTGAGGCCTTCGAGGGCGCAGAAATAGGCGATGCGTTCGGCGGCTGCGATGGGGCCTCCGCCTTGCAGGATGTTCATGACCGCGGAGCCCACTTCGATGCCGTGGCCTTGGTTGCTGCGACTGTCGGGGCCGCCGGTCAGGGCGTGGATGACATGGGCAGATTGCAGCATGTCACAGTTGAGGCCGATCTCTCCTTCCCAGTGCGGGACGACCGGGTGGGAACCGAGTTTCTGGACTTCGCTGCTCAAGTGGCTTTCAGCCAGCCACGCGACGCCGTAACCGAGTCGGTCGGCGGCCGCGACTTGGTCCAGCCATTGGCGGAACATCGTGGCCTCGTCGGGGGTGTGGCCATTGACCGGGGTCTGGCTGATGCTGAAGAAGACGTCAAATTCCACGGGACGCCGTAGCATCCTGGCTACGACAAGAAAGGTTCCGTTCGCACGCCGCCCAATGGCGGCCTGTGATTCTAAGCACTATGTCTGTTGGACGACCTTCAGGCGTAGTGCGTCCCATCCGCGGTTTTCACCTCTGTTGCGGGTTACATCCGTGGTTTTTCCCTAGACTCAGAAGAGCCCTTGGTTCAGTGAGCCCACCACTTTGCAGTGAGGACCTGGGAGAAGGGTAGGTCGTTTCTCCCACGAGGATGCGTTGGGGGCCACCGAAGTGACCAACACATCGTTTGACGCCAGAGCACCTATGCTTTTCGCCGTCGGCCCAGGCCCGATCCGCCCTGTGGATCCCAGTGCGATGAGCTCACTCTGGACTGGTGCCTTCTGCTTCGGTGACGGCTTCGCGGACCTTCCAGAGGGCTGGCCAGAGGCTCTGTTGGATGTCGTCCTCCAGTTGGTGGACGGCGTAGCCCTTGAGGCTCTTGACGTCCCGGCCGATGATGCGCTTGACCAGTTGCAAATGGGCTTGGCGCCATAGGCTGAACTCTTGATCAAAGTCAGTCATGGCTTCCAGCAAGGCGAACAGGTCGCTGCGGTGGCCTGCCTTGAAGTAGATCTCTTCGAGGTCTTCCCCTTCCCGTTCCAGCAGGGCTTCGACGTGTGGCCAGACGGTGGGGGCTTCCCGTTGGATGGCGCGGAAGCCGGGGGATTCGGAGCCGCTGCCGGTGCCGAGTTGGCGGCGGACGCTGTGGAAGTCGTTGGGGGCCATCGTGTCGAAGATGGCGAGGTGGGCCTTGTTGCCATGGATGGCCTTGCGGCAGCGCCGCAGCAGCCGGACAGCGGTGTAGAGGTCCCCGCCGTCGAGGAAGGTCTTGACCCGTTCCAGTTCGAAGCGGACCAGTTTGAGCCAGAGTTCGAAGGCCTGGTGGACGACGGTGAACATCATCTCGTCCTCGTGGGCCATCTCCTTGGGGTCTTTTTGGAGCGTCAACAGGGTGTCGACCTGGAGGTAGCGCTCGTAGTCTGTGTCCCCGACGCCTTCGAGGGCGGGGCCGGTCTGGTGCATGGGGCATCCGTGGCCTGGACTGATACTCATAACTCACCCAATGTACAGATACAGACACTGCCTTCGGTGATTAGCCTTCGCCTTTGCAGGGGCCCGTTGCGGGGGTTTGAGCATGGATTTATATTTGTCCGGAACGAAGGTACAATCATGGGACTTGTGAAGTTCGCCGTCAAGACAACCTGGAAGACCGGTAAGTTCGCCGTGAAGCACGTCGTGATCCCCCTCGCTTACACTGCGGCTTGGGCTGCCGCCATCAGTTGGGCCGCCGACAAGATGCGCGAGGACACCCCCGTGGCCAGCGGCCACGTCGAACCCGTGATCAAGCCCCAGCGCTGAAGCGCCGCGGCATGAATCGGGGCGCGCCATGCGGCACGCCCGTCATCAACCCCCACCGCTGAGGCGCCGCGGCATGAATCGGGGCGCGCCATGCGGCACGCCCGTCATCAACCCCCACCGCTAGACCCCCTCAAACCTGCTATTTAGCGTCGCGCAGGGGCCCATCTGTCCAACACCGGCACGGGTTTTGCCGGTTGGCACAGATGACCGACCATGCCTGAGAAACACATCGGCAGAGTCGAACACTACTACCCCCGCGTCCATGCAGCCGCCGTCCATTTGCAGGAAGCCGGCCTCAAAGTCGGCGACACGGTGCACATCATCGGCCATGGCACCAATTTGACAGAAAAAGTGCAGAGCCTCGAGCTAGAACACCAGCCCATTGATTCGGCCAATCCTGGCCAACATGTCGGCCTCTTGGTGGACGAGCCGGTGCACGCCAAGGCAGACGTCTACCTTGTCTCCTGAGCCAAGACTCAGACCCTTTATCCCACCCTGCGAAATCCGCAAGGCGTGGCAGTTGACTTCACGCTGACGGACGAGCAGAACATGATCCGCGACATGACGCGCGCCTTCGTGCAGAAGGAGGTCGAGCCGTTCGTCCAGCAATGGGAGCGTGATGGCGACCACCCCTCCGAGATCTACGAGAAAATGGCCGCCCAGGGCCTCCTTGGCGCACCATTCCCCGCTGAATACGGCGGCGGGGGCCTTGACGCCGTCAGTTACGCCATCCTCACAGAAGAGTTGGCCAAGGGCTGCAGCAGCCTTCGCACCAGTATCAGTGTCCACGGTAGCCTCGCAGGCTCGACGATCAAGTACTTCGCCAGCCAGGAACAGAAAGACCGCTGGCTCCCGGACATGTCGGTCGGGAAGAAGCTCGGCGCCTGGGCGATCACGGAGCCGGGTAGCGGCAGTGACGCCGCTGGCATGCAGACCACCGCCCGCAAGGACGGGGACGAGTACGTCATCAATGGCCAGAAGGCGTGGATCAGCAACGGCGGCCTGGCAGACTACATCATCGTCTACGCCAAGACCAACCCCGAACTCCGCCACAAGGGCATCTCCTGTTTCCTCGTCGAGAAAGGCACCCCTGGCTTCGATGTCATCGCCATCGAGAGCCGTAACAAACTCGGCCTCCGCAGCAGCCCCACGGCCACTCTCGGCTTCACCGACTGCCGCGTCCCCGCCGCCAACCTGATCGGCAACGAAGGGGACGGTTGGAAGAACGCCATGTTCGTCCTCAACCATGGCCGCCTCAGTGTCGCAGCCGGGGGCGTCGGCATCGCCCAAGCCGCGATGGACGCAGCCGTCAAGTACGCCGTCGACCGAGAGGCATTCGGGCGCCCCATCGGCCGCTTCCAATTGGTCCAGGCGATGCTCGCCGAGATGGACATGAACATCCAAGCAGGCCGCTTGCTGGTCTGGAACGCCGCCCGCGTCCGGGAAGCCTACGACCGGGGCGAAGCGACCCGCGACCAATGGACCCAAGCCGTCAGCCGGGCAAAACTGTTCGTCGCCGAGATGAGCCTCAAGGTCTGCGAAGACGCCATCCAAGTCCACGGCGCCAACGGCTACACTGACGACTTCCCCGTGGAGCGCTACTGGCGCGATGCCAAGGTGCTGGGCATCTACGAAGGTACCAACCAGATCCAACGCCTCATTCTTGGCCGACTCATCACGGGTCTGAAGGACTGACGTGTCCGTAGACGATGTCCTCGGCGCCTTGCTTGACAAGGTCGCCCAGATGGGCTCTGCCGAGCGCAGCGAGCACGACCAAGCATACCTGAAATCGGATCTCGAACACCTGGGTGTGACCGTGCCGGATGCGCGCAAGATCGCCAAATGGTTGCTGGCAGAGTACCCCGAGACCCGGGCCGACCCCTGGCCCCTGGTGCACGCCGCCTGGGCCACCCAGATCTTCGATCTGCGCTCGGTCATGTCGTTCTACCTCGAACGCGCGACGCTCGGCGACGACGCCAGCGACCACCTCGAGCGCCTCTTCCGTGACAGCCACACATGGGCGCTGGTCGACCAGATGGCCATCCATGTGTTGCCCCGGGCCAAGCCCGACTATGCGACACTCGCCCGCTGGGCCGTGGACGACGATTTCTGGCTGCGCCGGGCGGCTTTGCTGGCGGACCTGAAGGAGCTCCGAGCAGGTAAGGGCAATCCGGGCCGCTGGGGCAACCTGGCCAAGCCCAATCTACAACACGAGGAGGAGTTCATCCGCAAGGCGCTCGGGTGGGTCTTGCGAGAGATCGCCAAGTATCGCCCCGAGTGGACGCAGAAGTTCGTCACGGAGAACAAGGACGAGTTGTCGGCGTTGACATTGCGTGAAGCGACGCGAACCTTGGAGTCGTCGGAGGACGCGTGACGCTGCGCGTGGCGACCTGCCGCCAATTGGCACCCTTCTTCCACGACGATGCCCCCCTCGCCCCCGCGTTCGCGGCTCATGGTATCGAAGCGGTCGGGTTGCCGTGGCAGGACATCGATGGCGGCGACCCGGTCTTGGTTCGCTCCGTTTGGGATTACACCTTGGACCTGCCTGGCTTCGAGGCTTGGTTCGACCGATTGGATGCCGCAGGCGCCCTGTGCATCAATCCCACGAGCCTGATGCGCCAGAACCTGGACAAGCGCTACTTGCTTGACATCGAGGCCCAAGGACACGCCATCGTGCCCACCCACCTCATGGATGCGTTCGACCCCGCACGCATCGCCTCCTTGGCGGATGCCGAGGGCTGGAGCCAAGCCGTGGCCAAGCCGGTCCATGGCGCCGGTGCCGAGGGACTGGCAGTGGTGTCTCGGGATGGCCAGGTGCAGGACTTCGACCTCAGCGGCAACACTTGGAGCGACGGTTGGTCGGCGCGACCCACGGGTGTGTGTCTGGTGCAACCCATGCTGGAGTCCATCCGGCAAGGAGAATGGTCGTTGATCTACATGGGCGGGGAGTATTCCCACGCGGTGCTGAAGACGCCCGCTGCAGGGGACATCCGGGTGCAAGAAGAGCACAAGGCGACCAGTGCTCCGGCCAAACCACCGGGCCATGTCCGGGCTGCGGCGGACGCCATCATCCAGGACCAACCGGAGGCGGTGTTCGCCCGAGTGGATGGGGTGGACGACCCCGCGCTCGGCTTCGTCTTGATGGAACTGGAGATGATCGAGCCGGAGTTGTTCTTCCGGTATGCCCCCGGTTCCGTCGAGCGCTTCGTGGACACCGTGCGGGCGCTCCTCTAGAGCGGACAGCGACTAAACGGCCCAGCCCCCATGGCGCTGCATGAGCTTCCACCGTGTGTCCCACATGACCCTGATCGTCAGCGATCAGGACCGCGCCGTTGATTTCTATGCCAAGGCATTCGGCACGGAGATCCGTGGAGACAATGAGTTCGAGATGGGTGGCGAGATGCACCGTTTCGTCACCGTGGGCATTCCCGGGGATGACCTGGAGATCGCGTTGACCCCTCCCATGCCTGGACCCGAGGGGAAGCTCCCTGCAGTGGGAGAGGCCAACATGACAGTGGTCGAAGTGGCTGACGCCGATGCCGCGGCGGCACAAGTGGCGGCGGCGGGCGGCCAGATCGCGTCGCCCCCAGAGGACCTTGCCTGGGGTCGCAGCACCATCATCCGAGACCCCGATGGAAATCCCTGGAACCTGGTACAGCCCAAGCAATGACGCATTGATTTGAATTTCAATTCTTGTTTCTTCCCCATAGCCTAAGTAGTTTGAAGAAAGCCTGGGACCATGGACGCCCGAACCACACTCCGCCGCCGCGTCGGCGACACCCCCCTTCTGAAAGCCCCCCACCTGGCCGAGCTCGTCGGCCTTCCCGGGCTGCGTTTGAAGATGGAAGGCGCCAACCCGACCGGCACCCAGAAGGACCGCATCGCACGCCTCGAAGTGGGCGACGCAGCGGCCCACGGTGCCAAGGGCGTCAGTGTCGGTTCCTGTGGCAATTTCGGTGTGGCCATCGCCCACGCCGCCTACGTGCACGACCTGGAATGCCACGTCTTCGTGCCGGAGGACTTCCGCGGCGAACGCATCGCCTTGATGGAAGAACTGGGCGCCTCGGTCCACCGCGTCCCCGGGCAGTATGAAGACGCCGTGGTCGCCAGCCGAGCCTACGCCGCCGAGCAAGAACTGTTCGACGCCAACCCCGGCGGCCCCAACACCCTCCGCACCCTCGCCGGTTACAGCCGCATCGCCGAAGAGATCGTCACACGCCTCGGACGCACACCCGAAGCCATCGGCGCGCCCATCGGCAACGGCTCGACCCTCGCCGGCGTCCACCTGGGCTTCCGCACCGCCTGGGCGCAAGGCCGCGCCAAGGACATGCCCGCCTTCTTCGGCGGCAGCACCCAAGGCCAGAACCCCGTCATCACCTCCTTCAGCCGCAACCAAGAACGCTGCACCCCCCTCGACCCCCGCTCCATCACAGAGACCGAGGTCAACGAACCCCTGGTCAACTGGGATGCCCTCGACGGCACCGCCTGCTTGACTGCCATCCAAGACAGCCGAGGATCCGCTTACGGCTTCACGGACGAGGAACTGATGGAGCTGCACGCCGCCCTCCTCAAAGACGGCGTCGAAGCCCACCCGGCCAGCCTCGCTGCGGTCGCCTCTCTGCGCGCCGCCGCCGACGAGGGCTTCATCCAACGGGACGCCTGTGTCGTCGCCGTCATGACCTCCGGCCGACCCCAGGTCGCCGTCGAGCGCATGACCCGCCCCACCGACATCCAGCCGTTCATCACCCTCCTGCAAGAGAACCTAGGGCGCTTCGGCGACCCGAGCCACGAAATGATCGAGGCCGTGGATGCGGCGTTCAAGGATGGCTTCGTCATCGAAGCCAGCGATGCCGAAGGCTTGCTTGGACACTGTGTCCTGACCCCCATGGAACTGAGCGAGTTCTTCCCCCGCTACCACCTGAGTTACATCGCCGTCGGCCCCAACGCCCGTGGCAAGGGTGTGGGTAGCATCCTGCTCGAGGAGGCCATCCGCGTGACGGACGGCGACCTGAGCCTGCACGTGGACACGGACAACGCCAACGCCATCAAACTCTACGAGAAGTTCGGCTTCCAGAAGAAGTACTACCGCATGCTCTTCAAGGGCGCGCGGGCCAGCCCGGTAGACCCCAGCGCGGGTAGTGGCTGGAACGAAGAAGCGCCGATCACGACCTGAGATACAGGTCCCGCCGCATCCGGGGAACGAATGCCATCAGCACCGCGACCCGCGTGAGCGCCGTGCGGTCCATGTGGCCATCGGTCAGAAAGCCGATGGCGCCAGTGGTCCCACCGATGCGAGGATCGTCTGCGACCGGGCCCAGGATATCCGAGACCATCTCGCCCTCCAGCGCCCGCCTCGTGACCCAATCCGGGTAATGGAACGCTGGACCCCAGCCGTCGGTGACGAGGCCGTTGCGGTCCACCACGAAGGCCCGCTGTAGATCGTAATAAGTGTCATTGCCGGGTTCATTGACGAGCCCTGCCTCGATGCCCATCCCATAATCTGCCCCGGGCCACGCTGCCAGGGCTGCTTCGGCACGCCGCTTGGCACCACGGGCGGTCTCGTCGCCCTTGGGTTGCTCTGGGACGCCCGAGGCCGTGGCGAAGCCCCGGACCTCGACGTCCAATTCGAGGATGGCGGCCAGTTCTTGCTTGGCCGCCTCGATCTTGACTGGATTCTGGCTGCCCACGGCGAGGCGGACCGGGGTGAGCCGTTGACCGTAGGCGTCGATATCCCCCATGGCGATGCGGGTGGAGCTGATGGGCAACAGGTCCTGGGCGAGGACGTGCTGCACCACGATGACGTCGAGCGCGCCGAGTCCGTTGGCGGCACGTTGCGCGTTGATGCGTTCGGCGCCCCGGATCGTCTCAGGGCTGACCACGATGGCGTCGTAGGCGCCACTGGCGGCGGGCCCTTCGGGGGTGTCCAGTGGGCGGACCTGCATCTTGCCCGTGTAACCAGATTCCCGCAAGTGGTGTTCCACTGCGGCGATGCGTTCCTCGACGGGGCTCATGACCCGTTCCCTGGCCGCCAGTTCGCCGACGGTGACGCCCACAAAGATCTCTGTGGCGCGGCTGGAAGCCGCATCCAGGAGGGCGGCATGCCCCGCATGGAACGGATGGAAGGTCCCGCCAAGGCATACGCGCATGGCCACCGCATGGGGACGGGACGGCCTTGAGCCCACCGGTACGCCCAAGAGCCCGACGCCTGTCTCATGTCGTGGAGTACCGTCTCGCCGTCATTGGTTGCGGCAACATGGGTCAGGCCGTCGTCCGGGGACTTGTCGCCGGAGGGTGGACGAACAAGCACGACATCGTGGCGACCAATCCTGACAAGGACAAGGCCCGGGCCCTGGCCGTCGATCTTGGCATCGCGACCGACACGGACAACGCCATCGCGGCGCAGCGAGCAGACATCATCCTCTTGGGCGTCAAGCCCCAGATCATCAAGACCGCGTTGAAGGACCTGCGAGGCGTCATCCGACCCGATCAATTGGTCATCAGCATCGCCGCCGGCATCAGCACCCGCTTCATCGAGTACTACCTCGACGGCGTCCCCGTCATCCGGTGCATGCCCAATCTCGCCGTGACCGTCGGCATGGGTGCCACGGCGATGAGTCCAGGCTCCCACGTCACGCCTGAGCACATGGAGGTCGCTCGAGGCATCTTCGAGGCTGTGGGGATGGTCGAAGTGGTCAACGAGAGCCTGATGGACGCCGTGACCGGCCTCAGCGGCACCGGCCCCATGTACGTCTTCCACCTCCTCGAGGCGCTCTCGGATGCGGGCGTGAAGTGCGGCTTGCCCCGGGAGGTCGCTTCCAGACTCGCCATGCAGACGGTCCGCGGGAGCGCCCGATTGGCACAGACCAGCGACCTGCACCCGGCCGCCCTCAAGGATCAAGTGACGAGCCCTGGCGGCACCGCCATCGCCGCGCTGCATGTGCTGCGCAAAGAGGCGTTCAGCGCCGTGCTGATGGACGCCGTCGAGGCGGCCACGAGGCGGAGTGCCGAGTTGGGAGAATAGAGCCAGCGGAGGGATTTGAACCCTCGACCTGCTGTTTACAAGACAGCTGCTATACCGCTAAGCCACGCTGGCGTATGCCGCGCGACGAGCCCGGGGTCTAAAGGATGCACGGATGGCGTCGACCCCTGGAGGCCGAACCAGCCCGCAGCGCTCATATACAACCCCCTTGTCGGCGGATTTGTGCCCGCACGGGTACACACGGCTTCGGCCGCACAGCTCGCCGCTGTGGCTTAGAGGTATAGCGGCTCCTTGGTAAGGAGCAGGTCGCGTGTTCAATTCACGCCAGCGGCTCTTCGGGTCTCTCGAGACCAGACCGCGCCTTCGGGCGCCGATCGTTCACTTGAGCGGTCGCTCCATCTGGTGTTTGCAGGACCGGGGCCGCAAAAACGGCATCAAAGGAAGGAGGGGGAAAGGGAAATCGCCGCGCTCAGGCGGTGATGAGGTCGGCCGTCATGACCCAGTCGAAGTCCATGGCGGCGCCGCTGCAGGCACTGATCTGGAGGACGAACTCGCCGGCGGGGTATGGGCCTGCGCCGGAGATGGTCTCGTGGCCGCCCGGGCCTTCGAATGAACCGGCGTGGCCGATGAGCCTGCCGTCGGGTGCGTAAAAGTCGAGGTCGATATCGACGCTGGTGTCGCCGTTGGTCGTCACCAGGTTCACGTTGGAAATCGCGTAGGGCTGTGCAACGAGAGCGGATGCATCCCACGTGTATTCGGCGTAGTCGACGCCGTCCAGCAGGCCACACCATTGGATGCCTGCCGCCAGGGAGCCTGAGTCAATCCACTCGGTGGTCTCGATGAAGGCGCCGCTGACGTAGCCGACGAGGGCGGTGATGTTGAGGCTCGACGTGGTCGTCTGGTTGCCATCCATGATCGTCAGGGTCGCCACAAATTCGCCGGCGTCATAGGTGTGGTTGGCCATGGCGGGGATGCCCGTGCCGTTGACGGTGCTGTTGTCACCAAGATCGATGCTCCAGGTGGCGTTCATGGCATCGGTGGCGTTGAGGGCGTCAATGGTGAAATTGACCAGGAGAGGGGCGGTGCCGTTGACCAGGCTGACCTCAAAGATGGGCGTGAGATTGAGGAGGGTCACCATGTCAGGCCCGGCCTCAACGACCGGCTCATCATCGGATTGGTCGACGGCCGCGGGGCCTTCCTCGGCACACCCGGCAAGGGCTACGAGGACGACAAGGGCTGCCGTCAGAATGCTGCGCATAGTCGCTTTGACGAAGCTTTGCGGGTAAAGGTCTTGCGGGCGCAGGACGACGGTGTGTCCCCACTTCTACGAAGGCGGGCCTCACCCGGAGTCCCTGCCTGCCGTAGCGGTTGCGACAACAACAGGCTCGCCTCAATGCTTAAGCGGGATGTCGGGGTCAAAGGAATACCATGGTCGCCACCGTGGATGAGTTGTTCCAAACCATCCGTTCGAACCCGTTCATCGATGGTATCGGTTACTTCATCGAGATCACCACTCGCGAGCCCGTCTCCGAGCGTGAACTCGACCGACTATCGGAGCGCATGCAGGGCGACTTCTGCGCACACAGCCAAGCGAGCCTCGAAGGCCGCAACGTCTTGGGCCTTGATTTCCATGAGCACATCCTGACCCAGGGAGAGGACGCGGAGCACTTCCTGTCCGCCTTGGAGATCTTGATGCGGGGCGTCGAGCGCGACTTCGGCATCGACCACATGTGCATCGAGTTCCAATTCGATTTCACGCGAGCCAAGTCGGCGCGCAAGGAACTGGACGAACTCCTGCGCCCGTAATCTCAGAACGGCGAGATCGTCGTGTCCCGGATACCTGCGAACCAACCAGCGAACGCCAGGAACGACCACCACAGCGCCCAGGCACCCATCCCGACCCCGATGGCCATGCCGACGGCGTCCTTGTAGGCGAACATCGCCACCATCATCCAGGGCACGACCGCAGCCATGTATGCCGCTGGATGGTCCCCGACAGTGACGATCAGGCTGGTGGTCAGGACGGTGCCGAGGCTTGCGGCGAGCAGGGACGAGCGATGAGACTCATCCCCCAACGCCCGGGTGCCAAACCAGTGGAAATAGCCCCATAGCGCGAGCAGGACCAAGAGCGTCGTCAGGCCCAGAAGCGGATCAGATTCCACGATTCACGACGCCGACGCAGCGGGAAGAAGGTTCGCAAATCCCCCGGCAAGCGTTTTGCCCCCCACCAGTTGGAGGAACTGTGGACCTACGGGAGCGCGTCGCCCGTCTGCCCCGGAAGCCGGGGGTCTACCTGTGGAAGGACAAGGCGGGCGAAGTGCTCTACGTGGGCAAGGCCATCGATCTGCGGGCCAGGACGGGGCAATACCTGCAGGACGGCACTCACAAGCCGGACATGATGCCCCACGTTGCAGACCTGGACTACATCGCGGTGCCCACGAACAAAGAGGCGTTGATCTTGGAGCAGACGCTGATCAAGCGTCACAAGCCCAGGTACAATGTCCGCTTGACGGATGACAAGCAGTACCCGTACATCAAACTCACAAAGGACGCGTATCCGCGCCTCATCAAGACCCATCGTCGCCTTAACGACGGCGCCACGTATTTCGGGCCGTTTCCTGATGGTTACGGAGCGTTCCATGTCATGCAGGTCCTGAACGACCTGTTCCCGTTGCGTCGCTGTAAGACGCTGCCCAAGACCAAGTGTCTGTACTATGACATCGGCAAATGCATCGCTCCCTGTATCGATGCGTGCAGCGATGAGGAGTACGCCGCCGTGGTGCAAGAGATCAAAGAGGTCCTTGCCGGGCGTAGTCGGCACTTGCTGCAACGAGTGAAGGCGGACATGGATGCGGCGGCCGCAGACCACCGCTTCGAGGACGCCGCCCGGGCCCGGGACCAATTGCGCGGCTTGGAGGGCGTCTTGGAGCGCCAACACATGGTCCAAGACCGCTTGCAAGACCGCGACGTGGCAGCCATCGAGGCGCGGGGCGACTTGGCCGTGGTCGTCATCTTACACCAACGGGACGGCAAAGTGGTCGGCCAGAGTCCGTTCGTGGTCCACGGCGTCGAAGACGAGCCAGCCCCGGAAGCCTTGGCGGATTTCCTGGTAGGCCACTACGCGGATCGGACCATTCCACGCTACGTGGCGGCTGGCATCGATCCCGACGAG
Source organism: Thermoplasmatota archaeon (assembly GCA_041566495.1). Classification (GTDB taxonomy): domain Archaea; phylum Thermoplasmatota; class E2; order JACPAO01; family JAHFTW01; genus JBFGSX01. Next base: position 12,866 of record JBFGSX010000003.1, on the reverse strand, counting down.
ATCACCGATTTGGAGACCGACTTGCGATTGCTGTGCGACCACGCAGTGACCGTCGAGGCACCCCGACGGGGGGACAAGATGCGCTGGTTGGACGTGGCACAGACCAATGCCCGGCTGCGCCTCGAAGAAGAACTGCTGCGCCGAGAACGCAAGAGCGGCTCCCTCGCATCGCTACGAGAGGTCCTCGATCTGCCTGACCTGCCCCGGGTCATCGAAGGATTCGATATCAGCCACCAAGCCGGCCACCATACCCGAGCGGCCATGGTCCGCTTCGTGGACGGCGAACCTGACAAGGCTGGCTACAGGACGTTCGGCATGAAGAGCCTGGGCGAAGACGCGGTGGCCAAAGGGACCGCCACCGCACGCCATGGCCGTGGTCGAGAAGTGGATGACTACGCGAGCATGGAGGAGGCAGTGGAGCGTCGCTACGCCAGACTCGTGGAGGATGACGCAGCGTTGCCTGACCTCATCCTCATTGACGGGGGCCCCGGCCAGTTGGCGGCCGCCCGCAAAGCCCTGGCAACAGTGGGTGTGCAGATCCCCCTCGTCGCCATCGCCAAGCAGGAAGAGGAACTGTACGTGCCCAAGCGACTGCACCCCATCCGCCTCACCCGAGATCATGCCGCCCTGCAATTGCTGCAGCGCGTGCGGGATGAAGCGCATCGCTTCGGCATCACCCAAGTACGCCGCAAGGCGAAGCAAGCGGTCACCCGAAGCCCATTGGACGGGGTCGTGGGCATCGGACCCAAGCGACGGGCGGAGCTCATCAAGGCCTTTGGTGGCCTGGAAGGACTGCGGGCGGCCACCGTGGATGATCTACTCAACGTACAGGGCATCACGCCGACCATCGCTGATGGTATCGTCGCCGCTTTGGCGGAGCCGACGGATGCATCTGGGACCTAGCTGATTCAGGCGCGGGTCTCGACGTCGAAGAACCGGTGTTCGAGCCCGAACCGCTCGGCGCACCATGCCCCGAGGCGTTGCACACCCAACCGCTCGGTCAGGTAATGACCTCCGGCGATGAAGTGGATGCCCGCTTCCTTGGCGACGTGATAGACCCCTTCGGTGGATTCTCCGGTGACGTAGACGTCGCACCCGGCATCGATGGCATCGTGGACCTGGTACGGCGCCGCGCCACTGATGAAACCGATGCGCCGCACCTCATCCGCACCATGGGGCCAGACCTGGAAGGGCCCGGTCTCCACTTGGCAATCGGCCCGTAGGGAGCCTTCGAAGGCGGTCCGCCAAGCCTCGAACCGCATTGCCTCCGGCAGTTCGCCGATGATGCCGATGGTGGGGCCCTTGTACGAGAATGCTGGCCCTTGCGTGGTGCACCCGGCTGCGGTGGCGAGGGCGGCGTTGTTGCCGTGGACTGGGTGGGCATCCAGGGGCAAGTGGTAGGTGAGGAGGTTCAGGTCGGCGCCAAGGATGCTGGCCAAGCGTTTGCGGCGAAGGCCCTGCACGTGCAGGGGCTCATTCTTCCAGAGCAGACCATGATGGGTCAGGAGCGCGTCGGCACCCCACGCGTTGGCGGCGTCGATGGTCTCCTGGTTGACGCTGACTGCGGTGGCGATGCGCGCGATGTCCGGGCGGCCTTCGATCTGCAAGCCGTTCTCTTGGCCATCGCTGTATTCGGCGACGTGGAGTTCATCGGCGAGGGCCGCGACCAGCTCACTGCGTTGCATGGAACGCCTCGACGTCGACTTCCAGGGCGATGGTGCCAGCCCCAAGCCCGAATGCGACGATGGTATCGGGGTGCAATTCGCCGAAGTGGCCGACCACGTGGTCGCCGACCTGGATGGCGCCTTGGCGGCCTGGAATGAATCCGGGTTCTTGGGCGGGGACGAGTGTCGCGTCGAGGCCCATGTCCCGCACCAGTGCTTCCGCGAGGCCTTTGGCTTCACTGAAGCCGGTCTTGGCGGCGGTCTCGACGATGGCAAGACGCATGGTGTTACGCCAGGCGCCCTCTCGTTCCAGGACCACGTAGCCCAGTTCGAAGATGCGCTGGGGGAGGGGGCGGTGGCGGTTGGCGGCCAAGACCCCGAGGAGCCCGGGGACGATGCGTTGGCGCAGGAGCGTCTGTTCTTCCAGGACCGCGTTGCGGACCGTGACAGCCGCTTGTGGCTCGGCGCCCCAGTGGGTCCACTGGTCGGCGTCGTTGCTGAGGGTCAGGGTGCGTGCTTCGCTCCAGCCGAGGCCAAGCAGTAGCGTGCGCAGGCGTTCTTCCGTGTCCTGGTGGGCCAAGGCGCCACCAAAGGAGCCCTTCGTGGGGAGGGTGCCGGGGAAGTTCTCGAAGCCGTAGCCGATGGCGACGTCTTCCATGAGGTCGACGGAGTGTAGGATGTCGAAGCGCCAGGCGGGGACCTGGATGAGGATCTTGTTCTCGAAGGCTTCTGCGTCGTGGCCCATGCGCCGCAAGGCGAGGGCGATCTCGTCGCCACTCATCTCGAGGCCGAGCAGTTTGCGCACGTCGTCGGCGTGGATGACGTGTTCTGCGGTGCTCAGGTCGGGGCTGTCCCAGGTGCCGCTGGCGTCGTGGATGGTGACCGCTTCGATACGTCCGCCTCGTTCGGCGAAGCCGGTGGCGAGCAGCGCGATGGTGGCCTTGACGGTGGCGGGGTCGGTGCCGGTGACATCGAGCAAGAGATCCGTCGTCTGGGCGGTGACGGTGGTCTTGGCGGCGTTGATGACCGGGGGGAGGCTCAGGACATCGCCCTTGCCATCCAAGAACACCGGGAACTGGCCGTCCGGCAGCAGGTGTGCATATTCCTGCCCCTTCGGGTGTTGTGCCATGATCTCTTGAGGCGTCAGGACGCCCTCCCAGGCCAGGGGTTCGAACGGTTTGTCGTCGGGCCCCACGCAAGTGTAGGTGAACGGCCCTTGGATGCCGGCCCCGTCGTGGACACCGATGGCGATCTTGCGGCGTTTGCGGCCAGGAGCCAGGGTGAACTTCTCTTGTGCATCAATGATGGTCTGGACGTAGTCCTCATCAATGGGGACGCCGCGCACAAAGCACAGCGCGGCGTAGGGGCGGACGGCGGCCACGGAATCATCCACGGTGAGCGTCGTCTGCGCTGGTGCCACATCGTAGCTGGGCATGCCGCGGTCGGCACCCAGGAACGCCCGCATGGCGCGGCCGGTGCCTTCGAGGGTCAACAAGTCGGGCCGGTCAGGGAACCATTCGATCGTGATGGCTTCGCCGTCCACCTTGTCCAGGTCGCCTCCGATCATGGGCATGCGCTCCGTGAGCTCATCCATCGGGATGTCGCGACCGATGAGGCGGCAGATATCCGGGCGCTGGAACGTGACGACGGGCACAAGGCGGCCATGCCGGAGCCGCTTAAAGGACCCGCATCGCTCGAGAGCCAATGACCCAGTGGAGTGGCTTCCACAAGCGCACCGCCCAGGAGCGCTTGGACGCCGTCGCGGCCCATGCCGGCCTCGAAGCGGATGAGCGCGCGATCCTCGCGGCAGCCAGTGGTCTGCCGTTCGAACAAGCGGATGCGTTCATCGAGAACGCGGTCGGCTCATTCCCGATGCCTTTGGGATTCGCGGTTGGGTTCGTCATCGACGGCGAAGACGTGGTCGTGCCCATGGCGGTCGAGGAATCGAGCGTCGTCGCGGCCGCAAGCCACGGCGCCAAACTGGCCGCCAAGGGGGGCGGCTTCCACACCACCATCGCCCCACCGATCCAACTGGGACAACTTGAGATCCGCTGCACGGACAACGAAGCGGACATGCTCATCGAGCACATCGCCGCACACGAAGAGGAAGCGATCCGGCGCCTCAACCATTTGATCCCCAACATGGTGCGCCGTGGAGGCGGCGTCGAGCACATCCACGGCTACCGGGTCCCTGGCCGGGTGGTGGCCTTGATCTCGATCAACGTCGGAGACGCCATGGGGGCCAATGTGGTCAACACCATGTGCGAAGCCGCTTGGGACGCCCTTGAGATCCCTGCTGGGCGGCCAGGCCTGCGCATCTTGACCAACGACGTCACGCCATTCCGTGGCGCCTTGGCAGCCTGCACGATTCCGTTCGACGTCTTGGGTGGCCCGGAGGTCGCCCAAGCCATGGTGGAGGCCTGGGAGTTCTCCCAGGTCGATCCCCGCCGTGCCGCCACCCACAACAAGGGCATCATGAACGGCATCGATCCGGTGGTCATCGCCAGTGGCAATGACTGGCGGGCCATCGAAGCGGGCGCCCACACCCACGCCGCCCGCACGGGCCAGTACATCGGCCTGGGGCAGTACAAAATCACCCCAGAAGGCCTGCATTGCCAGATGCATGTCCCACTCGCGGTCGGCACCGTGGGCGGCGTCACCCGACTCCATCCAGTGGCCAAGGCGTGCATGAAGGTCATGGGCGTAGAGAACGCCAAGGATTTGGCCAAGGTCATCATCTCCACGGGCCTCGCACAGAACATCTCCGCGCTCAAGGCCCTCGCCACAGAGGGCATCCAACGGGGCCACATGTCCCTGCATGCCCGCAACGTGGCCATGCAAGCAGGCCTGAGCGGCGAGGAAGCAGAAAGGGTGGCCAAAGCGATGGCCGATGCGGGCGAAGTGTCAGTGACCAAAGCCCTCGAACTCGCTGCAGAAAGACCATAACCGTTATTGGGCGCCCCGAAGCTTCAGGGTCGTGTCGAAGCTGGCGCGCCTCCTTCGGGAGAAGATGCGCATGCTGCGAGAAGACGCCGCTGCGGTGGCGAAGGTCGTTGAGGAGGCCTTCGAGGGCCACAGCGAACTCGACGACGACACATTGGACCCCCAGATGCGCCAAGTCTTCTACGATCTGCAGGATGAGAAGATCCTCAGCGTCCGGCGCCAAGAGTACCAAGCCGACGGCCACTTGCGTCGCGGCTATTTCTGGTCCATTGACGAATCCCCCCGCTTGGACCGCTGGGCCCCCAAGGCCCAGAAGGACCCAGAAGCGGAGTTCTACAAGGGTCTACGAGACGCTGCCTGGCAGCGCCGGCCACCTCAGGTGTGACCGGGCGGGCGGCGCTTGTACTGCTGTTGTTCAGCCACGAGGCGCGCCCTGTTCTGACGGCGACGGGCATCCCGACGGGCGCCATCCAGCAACGCTCGCCATGCATACGTGGTCAAGCCGATGCACATGGCGCTGGCCACGACCAAGAAGACCCTGAAACCGGGGTCGTCGGCCCCATCGAAACTCAGGATCGGCGAGATGGCCGCAGGGCGCAGGCCGGTGAACACCAGCAGCGTGTAGGGGACCACCAGCACCGTGGCTAGGAGCCCGAAGACGGTGATGCCGACGTAGACCCTACTGGGGACCACGTCTTAACGTGGGTCTCCAGGACTTCAAGCGTTTCGGTTCCGTCGCATTGATGAAAGGGGCCCCCGTCTGGTGTCGTATGGGCAAGATGTTCGGCACCAATGGCGTGCGCGGCCTCGTCGGCGATACCTTGACCCCCGATCTCGCGCTTCGCTTGGGCAAAGCCGTCGGCACTTGGTTGAACCCCGGTGAACGCCTCGCCATCGGCACCGACGCCCGTGCCAGTCGGGACATGCTCAAGGCCGCCTTCTTGGCCGGCGTGCAGAGCACCGGCGTCAACACCGTCGATCTGGGCGTCGTGGCCAGTCCCGGCATCCAACTCTACGTCCGCGACAAGGGCTTCGCTGCGGGCGCCATCATCACAGCCAGTCACAATCCCGCCGAGTGGAACGGCATCAAACTCGTGGCCCCCGACGGCACCGAGACCAGTGCCGACGAAGAGGCCGCCGTGGAGAAGATCTACTTCTCCGAAGAATTCCGGGTCGCCGGCTGGAAGGACGTGGGCACCGCCCAGGCCCCGGAGGACGCCATCTCGTACTACGTGGACGCGGTCCTTGCCCAAGTGGACGTGGACGCGATCAAGGCCGCGAAGCTGAAGGTGGTCCTGGACCCCGGGGGAGGCGCCGGCTGCGTCACGGCACCCGTGCTCATGGAGCGCCTGGGCGTCACCGTGGTGCCTCTCAGTTGCGAACTGGATGGCGCGTTCTCCGACCGCCCCAGCGAACCCACCCCCCAGAACAGTGCCGCGTGCATCGCCGCCGTCAAAGAGCACGGCGCGGACCTGGGTATCCTGCAGGATGGGGACGCCGACCGCGCAGTCTTCATCGACGAACAAGGGGGCTACGTGTGGGGCGACCAGAGCCTGGCCCTTGGCGCCCTATGGGAACTGAAGCGCCACCCCCAGGGCAGCATCATGTGCACGGCGGTCAGCAGCAGCAGCTGCGTGCAAGACGCCGTGGATGCCGCGGGTGGCAAATTGGAATGGACCGTCGTCGGCAGCCCCGTCGTCGCCCGTGAGATGCTGCGCCTGGGCGCGGTCTTTGGTGGCGAAGACAATGGCGGCTTGATGTTCACCCGGCACCAAGTGTGCCGCGACGGCCTCATGGCCATGGCGTTCATGCTCGAATTGATCGCCACCACCAAGCGCCCCTTCAGTGACCTCGTGGCCGAGATTCCTCGCTACGCGCTCGTGAAGGAGAAATTGGCGGTCCCCGAAGCATCCAAGACCGCTGTCCTGGCGGCGTTCCGTGACGCGGCCAGCAGCCAAGATGGCATCGACAAGGTCGATGACCGTGATGGCGTCAAGGCCTACCTAGCAGAGGGCTGGGTCCTGGTGCGCCCGAGTGGCACGGAGCCCATTTTCCGGGTCCAGGGTGAAGCCAAGGAGATGGAGACCGCCACGGCCCTGGTGGGTCGCTTCAAGGCGCTCCTGGAATCCTGCATCGTCCAAGTCGCCTAAGGCCAATCCGCGACGAACGCTTCGTCAGCAAGCACATCCAGCAGCAGCGCGGCCATGTTGTCCATCATGGTGGCGCTGAGCTTGTCGGGGGTGTCGCCACTGGTGTGCCAGTATGGCGGGAAGAAGCCGTTTGGACGATCGTAGTCGATGATGTCCACGGCGGGCACGCCGTCTTCGATGAACGGGATGTGGTCATCCGTGACGGGGCGTTGGGTGTCCACGAAGTTCTGCCCCAGGCCGTGGGCATCTGCCTTGGACCAGATGAGATCCACGAGGGCAGGATCGGCCGCGACGCTGTTGCTTTCCCGAGGGAAGCGTGCAGCAGCATCGCCCACCATGTCCAGGAGGATGAGGCGCTCGACGGGGAGGGTCTGGGTGCGGCTGAAGTGAAGGCTCCCCGCCAATGGATGACAGTCTTCGAAGCCATCTTCGCCGTCAAAGAAGACGATGGCGATGTCGAAGGGGAAAGTAAGGTCCTGCTCTGCGATGATGCGTTGCATGGCCAGCAGCACAGCCATGCCACTGGCGCCGTCGTTGGCTGCGGGGACGCGGCCGCCGTCCGCGGCGTCCTCTTTGGCATCCCAGTGGGCGGCCAAGGCGACGAGCCGGTCGCCGCCTTCGCGGATGGCCCAGAGGTTGTCGAAGCTGAGGTCTGCCACGGCGTCCTTGTCGTCGGCGTTGCATTGTTGCATCCAGCCCCCGGCTTGGCCCTTGGGTCGGAGTTCTTGGTAATCGGCGCCGGTGAATGTGGATCGTCCCGTGGTCCAGCCATCCACGTCCAGGGCGGTCTCGATCCAGTCTGCGGTGCAGTCGTGCTCCGGGTCTTCGGGTGCCCTGGCGCGTAGCACGCCGGGCTCTTCGTAAACGATGTTCTCGACCCAGACCATGGTGGCGCCGGGTCCGGTGGCTGGCTCCTCGAATGCTTGCGCCTGGCATGCGGTGGGCGGTTTTGGATCCGTGACTTCAGTGGACCCGAAGCATCCGGCGAGCGCGATGAGAAGGACGACCGCGACGACCCTCATGCTGTGACGCTCCGCTTCCAGATCGCCCACGTGAAGAAGGCGGCCAGAGCGAAGAGCAGGACATTGGTGACCCAGGCGGCGGCCACGAGGCCGGTGATGGCCAGCATGCCATAGCCGGCGATGGCGATGGTCGCCATCGTGAGGGCATAGGGAAGCTGGGTCCGCACGTGGTCGATGTGGTCCGCTTGGGCGGCCATGCTGCTCATGACAGTGGTGTCGCTGATGGGGCTGCAGTGGTCACCGAAGACGGCGCCGCCGATGGCGGCGGCCAGAGCGGGGCCGAGCCAGTCCGCGCCACCGGTGGCGAAGGCGACGGGCATGGCCACGGGGATCATGATGGCGAAGGTCCCGAAGCTGGTGCCGGTGGCGAAGGCGATGATGCCGGCGAGCAGGAAGATGACGAGGGGCACAGCGGCGGGGTCAAGCCCGTCGGCGACGGCACTGGATAGCCAAGTGGCCAATCCGACCCCCTCGACAGCGGCTCCGATACCCCATGCCAGGCCAAGGATGGCCAGGGCGGGGGTCATGGCCTTGACGCCTTCGAGGGCGTTGTCGGTGAAGTCGTCCTGCTTCATGCCTTGGAAGGCGTACAGCGTCATGGCGAACAGCAGCGTCAGGAAGCTACTGATGGCCAGGCCCAGTTCGGGGAACGGCGTGTTCTGGATGGCTTTGGCGAACGTGTCGTTGGGGCTGTAGGTGTCTCCAGCGGCCAGGGCTGCCGCTTCGGCGGCTGCATCGTACGGTGCCCAGCCCATGACGGTCAAGACCACGATGGTGGCGACGATGAGGAAGAACACCGGGATCAGCAGGTTGCGGGCCTTGGGTTCCAGGCTGGGCTCGATGGCATCCAGCTCGCCGCTCTGCAATGGCTTGGCGCCGTCCCGGGACAATTTCCCTTCCAGCATGGCGCGGCGTTCGGCCCGGGCCATGGGACCGAAGTCGGTGCCCGTGAAGGCGATGAACAACACGAAGGCGACGGTGAGGATGGCGTAGAAGTTGAACGGGATGGCGGACAGGAAGATGCCAAAAGATCCCGTCTCGGCGGTGAAGTGGCCTGCTTGGCGGCTCTTGCTGATCTCGCCGATGATGTAGCCGGCCCAGGTACTGATCGGGATCAGGATGACCATGGGGGCGGCGGTGGAGTCGATGAGGTAGCTGAGCTTCTCTCGACTGATCTTCATCCGGTCGGTGACGGGGCGGAAGATGCTGCCGGCGGCGATGACGTGGAAGTAGTCGTCGATGGCAAGGAACATGCCACCCAGGGACGAGAACACCATGCCGCTGCGGCGGCCGGTCTCGTGGCTCAGGAACCATTCGCCGAAGCCACGGACGCCCCCGGCGCGTTGCATGATGGCGACCAGGGCGCCCAGGAACACGGTGAATGCCAGGACGGATGCATGGCCAGTGGTGGCGATGCCTTCGACGATCCAGGTGACCATTTGGAAGAAGCCACCCGTCATGGCGGCAAAGGGCATGGCCCATGCAGCGCCCCCGCCATCCAGGTGGGTCGCGCCAGCCACCATGATGCCAGCGACGAAGATGCCGAGCAGCAGAGCCTGGAACACCTTGCGCGTGAACATCGCGAACAGGATGGCCACCAGGGGTGGGATGAGTCCGTAGGCGTCGAAGTCGGCCACGTTGCTCGATTTGCGTCTAGGCTTAGGGGTTTGCCATCCAGGCGTAGCCCCCTTTTACGGGGGCATCGGTGCCCGGTCGTGGGAATTGACCTCGGCGACGTCGTCGTGAAACACCAGACCTCCCTGGCGGCCTGGAAGGGCCAGCGCGTGGCGTTCGACGCGTGGAACATCCTGTATCAGTTCTTGAGCAACATCCGGCAACCGGACGGCACCCCCCTCAAGGATCGGCAAGGAAACGTCACCAGTCATCTGGCTGGCATCCTGTATCGGACAAGCAACCTCGTCGAGGCTGGCATCAAGCCGGTCTTCGTCTTCGATGGCAAGCCCCACATCCTCAAGCGAGAGACCTTGGCGACCCGCTCCGCGCGCCGTGAGGCCGCCACTGGCGAGTACGAGGAAGCGCTTGCCGCGGGAGACATGGAGAAAGCGTTCAGCAAGGCCCAGCAGACCAGCCGCATGACCCCGTCGATGGCGGGCGAAGCGATGGAATTGCTCACAGCGTTGGGCATCCCCGTCGTGCAAGCCCCCAGCGAAGGAGAGGCCCAAGCGGCATGGATGTGTGCCGAGGGCCACGTGGATGCGGTGGCGTCCCAGGACTTCGATGCATTGCTCTTTGGAACACCCGTGTTGTTGCGCAACCTGACCCTCAGTGGCCGACGCAAGTTGCCTGGCAAGCAAGTCTGGGTGGAGGTCACCCCCGAACGGATCAACCTAGCCGAGAGTCTGGCAGGCATGGCCTTGGACCGTGACCAACTCATCGACGCCGCTCTACTGGTGGGCACGGATTTCCATCCGGGCATCAAGGGTATCGGCGCCAAGAAGGCGTTGCAGTTGATCCGCAAGGCTGGACGCCTGGAGCCCCTCCTGGAGCGCCTGGACGAGGACCCCGAGTCGGCGTCGTCGGCGGTGGAACGGGCCATCCTGGAACAACACGAGGCCCTCATCGAGAGGGACACGGTGCGAGGCATCTTCCATGAGCCTCCCCACACGACGGATTTCGATGTGACCCCCGGCCGCGTCGACCGGTCTCGTGTCTTGGACATCATGGTCAAGCAGCATGACTTCAGCGAGGACCGAGTAGAGGGCGCATTGAAGCGCTTTGACGCCGGCGCCGCCAAGGCGAACCAGCAGTCCCTGTTCGATTTCTGAGCAAGGCTTCAAGAGTCCGAGCCGCAAGTGACGGCTGTGCGTGTCTTCTTGTTGGCTTTCCTCCTGGCCTTGGCCGGTTGCACGACCATCCCCATCGAGGCACGCTACGAGCCCCCGCCCTTTGATGTTCCCGCGCCGCCGCCCACTGACCTAGAACCGGTGGAGTTCATCGAGCCGCCCCGGGGCGTCAAGCAAGTGGAGATCCGGGGCCGCGTCGTAGACATCCAGGGAAGGCCCATTCCAGGCGCCTTGCTGTGGGTGGAGGGCTCGGATCTACGGGAACCGGTCAACAACATGCAGGCGTACTTGGACCGGCGTGCAGAGACCTTGGTCCGGACCAGCGAGGATGGGGTGTATCGTTTCGTCCTCAACGAGGGTTTCTTCTTCTTGACGGCGAGCGCCCCAGGATACCACCTTCACCGCTTCCAACCGTCCCTGGACAAGCCGATCAGCCAATACGATGTCACCATGCGCAAGGATGACGTCATGCTGGTGGGCCACCGAGGCGCCCACTACTATGCGCCGGAGAACACCCGGGCGTCCTTCGAGAAGGCCCACTGGCTTGGCATCGATGTGGTGGAGGCAGACATCCGCATCACGCGGGACGGCAAACTCGTGGTGATGCACGACCGCGACCTGCTGCGTACGACGGGCCACCACGGCGTGGTCCATGAGACCCATTCCTCTGTGATCTCCCGCTTGGATGCCGGCCGTTGGTTCGGGGAAGATTTCCGAGGCTACCCCGTACCCATGCTGGACGAACTGTTCCAATGGGCCCAGGAATTCGACATGGGCCTCGTGCTGGACGTCAAAGGCATGATCGAGAACGAGACCGTCGCGGTCTCCACGTGGCGAGGCGTCTTGGATGCCATCGAGGCATGGCACTTCGAGGACCGGGCGGTCTTTGCCACGTTCAGCGAACGGGCCACATCCTTGTGCGCCGCCAGGGGCACCATCCAATGCGCGTTCATGACCAACGACGAATCCCGCCGCCGCACCATCGTCCAGGATGGTGCGAAAATGGGAGCGGACATCCTGATGCTGCGGCGGACCATCCCCGATGAATTGTTGATGGCGCAAGCAAAGGATGCGGGCATCTCGATCCATGCCTGGGCACTCAATGCGCCCCCGGAATGGCAGCGCATGCAGGAACTGGGCGTCCTGCGCTGGGGCACGGACCGTCCAGGATTCATCCTGGATCATCTGAACGCCAACTGGCCCCGGTAGGCCAGGATATTCCGCCGTTTTCGCGGTGAAGATTACTTTAGGCACGCAGCGATGAAGATGCGTGGCTTCTCGCTTCATCCCCATGCGCCGGCAAGAGATGCTCGAGGCGCTCGACGAAGGGGACCCAGATTTCTCGCGCGCAGCCAAGGTGCTCCACCACGTGTTGCGCTTCGAAGGCGAGAGCCGCGGCGAAATGTTGCGTGAAGCCTACGCAGGCTTCGATCCAGATCCCCTGGTGCCCTCCGTGGGCGGGGACCTGGCCGGATTCCTGCAGAGCGCCGACACCATGCTGGAGGAAGCGAACTTCCGGCGCGTCACCGAAGCAGAACTGCAAGCGGCCTTCCAGGAGAAGAGCCTCTTTCCACTCCGATCCGAAGTGGACCTGAGCGAGTACGAAGTGTTGCGCATCTACCGCCGGGGCATCAGTACCCGCATCGAACGGATCCGGGGCTGGGGCACCTTGTGGCGCTGGAAGCCCAGGGAACTCATCCTGTACGATCGCTTGGTGGTGGTCCTGCGTCTGCGTGCCGAGGCATTGGCCGGCAAGCGGACCACCCGCATGGAGGGCATGGAGCCGGGGAAGGTCTACCTGAAGTCGTTCAAGAACATCCCCACCGCGGACATCGAGATGGTGCTGCCCAATGCGCGGTTGCGCTTACGGCGGATCGACCGATTGCTCGTCGGGGGCCCGATGGCAGCAGGCATCGGTTGGACGTTGTTCCAGAGCATCGGCATCTTGGCGGCGGTGGTCAGTGGCGCCTTTGCACTCAGCCTCGATGACCCTCGTCTTCGCGCCGTGGGAGGCGTCTTGCTGGTCTTGGCGGGCTATTTGTGGAAGACCCACAGCAAGATCAAGACCACCAGGCTACGCTATCTCCGCACCCTCAGCAGTGGCCTCTATTTCCGCAACCTTGCCAACAACGCCTCCGTCTTGGACCAAGTGCTGCGCTTGGCGAGTGAAGAGGAGGAGAAGGAGGCCTTGTTGGCCTATGCGCTCCTGCAAGAGGACCCCATGTCGGCCAAGAACCTGGATGCAGCGGCCGAAGCGTGGCTTAGGCGTCGCACCGGGCGAGT
>JBFGSX010000002.1:0-29106 GCA_041566495.1 Thermoplasmatota archaeon | reverse complement strand
CGGTGTGGCTGCCAAGGGGGGCGTCCACGAAGACGCCCTCGTAGCGTCCATGCTCCGCGTCGTCGAGGACCATCCCGGCGAGGCCACCGTTGAGGGTCACGTCGACCTCGGTGGCGGGGGTGGCGTGTCCATACTGTGCCACTTGGTCTCCGATGGGTCCGAGCCAACTCCAGACCGCGAGGAGGAAGTTGAGGGGGGCAGGTTCGTCGTCGAACGAGGGAGGCTCGATGGCGATGCCGACGAAGCCCCAATCCACGCCATCGCAGTCAGTGGCGACATGCCAGTGGCCAGTGATGGGGCCATTGGCTGTGGCCCAACCGGCGCCGTTGGCAGAGACCACCTGGGGGTCTCCCACGAGGCCCCGGATATCGAGCAGTTCTAGGGGTTCCGGGAGCGGGATGGTACTCTGGTAGCCATCGAGAGGGTAGATGCTGAGGGCACCCACGGAGAAGCACCACTCTAGGTCGATCTGCAACAGCGCCATGTCAGGCGTGGGCGCTTCGGCCAAGGGCGTCTTGTCAAGGGGAGCCGCGGGCTCTTGTGTGGCGCATCCTGCCAGCGTGATGAGGCACACCAATAGCCAAGTCCGCATGAGGTGGGACCTGGCCCAGCGCCCTTAAGCGTTGGCGGAGAGGGCAGGCCAGAGAGCGTCGAGTTCTTGGTCTGGCTCGGTGAGGCTGCAGGAGCCGATCTGGAACGGTGTGCGCATGGCGTGGCCAGCTTGGGCGCGGTCGATGCTGTGGCCGCGCCAGGAGATGCCGGAGACCCAGTCGAATGCGCTGGCGTCGGTCTCGGTGATGCAGGCTTCCACTTCGTCGGGGCTGAGCGCCCGTTCTTCGTGCAGGCGCAAGGCGACGGCGAGGCCGATGAAACCGACGGGGTTGCCATGGGTGCCCGCCAGCGCGTGGTGGAGGCCTTGGGTGACCTTGAACGGCAAGGTGCGCTTGTTGATCTCTGGGATGATGCGGGCCAAGGTGGCAGGGCTCAGGGCGTGCTCACCATCGGCGCGGACCTTGAGGCCGACGATGGGGAGTTCCGATTCACTGTTGCAGCCATCCACGACGGCCCAGACGTCATCGAACTTTTCGGCCCATTCGGCGTCGGTGAGTTTGGGTTCCCAGAAGACCTGGATGTCTTGACCGGCGAGGACGAAGCGGGCAGGCATCAGTGAGCCCGCAGTGTCCATGGCATCATCGAGGTCAGAGTGGAGCTCGAGGGCGATGACTTCGTGGGGGACCTTGTCGACGCGGCTCTCGCGATTGTAAGCCAGGATCTGGTTGGCGCGCTTGTGACCATCGCTGGCGGCGGTGCCCACGAGGCACATGCGCACGTGGTTGCCTCGGTGGAAGCCGGCCTCCAACATGTGCTGGGTGGTGGCTTCGTTGAGTTCGGCGGCGGTGATGACGATGTCTGCGCCGACGATGCCGGGGCGGGTCAAGGTGTCCTTGAAGCCTGCGGATTCCTTGAGGGCGGCGGAGAAGGAAAGGCCCGCCGGAGGGAACATGCCTGCGTAGTCGAACAGGCCTTCGGTGAGTGCTTCGAGGGACTTCAAGCGGTCACGACCTTCGGGTTCTCGTACTTCTTGACCTCGTGGTCGATGGCGCCGAAGACGCTGCGGCCGTCTTGGAAGACCTCGATGCGGATCTTCTCACCAAAGGACATGAAGGGGGTCTTGGGGGCGCCGTCGTTGATGGTCTCGAGCATGCGGGTCTCGGCGATGCAACTGGCACCACGGGAGGTGTCGGCGTTGCTGACGGTGCCACTGCCAAGGATGGTACCCGCGGGCAGGGGGCGGGTCTTGGCGGCGTGGGCGATGAGGTCGTGGAAGCCGAAGAACATCTCAGCGCCCGCATCGGGGTCACCGTGGAAGTCGCCGTTGCGCCAGGATTCCATCTTGAGGTGGATGCGGCAGTCCTTCCAGGCGTCGCCGATCTCGTCGGGGGTGACGACGAAGGGTGCGAAGTGGGTGGGGGGCTTGCCGTGGAAGAAGCCGAAGCCGGCCTTGAGTTCGGCGGGGATGAGGTTGCGCAGACTGATGTCGTTCATGACGCACAGGAGCTTGATGTGCTTGGCTGCGTCTTCTGCGGGGGTGCCCATGGGGACGTCCCCGAGGATGACGCCCACTTCTGCTTCGAAGTCGATGCCGTAGGCTTCGTCAGCCACCATGATAGGGTCGTTGGGACCGTAGAGGGGATCGCTGACCCCTTGGTACATCAGGGGCACCGTGCGCAGGGTCTCCGGGGGCTCGGCGTTGCGGGCCTTGCGCACGAGGATGATGTGTTGGATGTAGGCGGAGCCGTCGATCCAGCAGGTGGTGCGGGGCAGGGGGGCCATGAACTGTAGGTCGGCCAGGTCAAGGGTGTCGACCAGTTCGCCGGATTTCAGTTCGGCGTCGATCTCCCGCAGCTGCGGTTCGACGTGGTCCCAGTCCTGCATGGCGCTGAACAGGTTCATGGCGACCTCGTCCGGGACGAGGGCGGCCTTGCCGTTGATGTCGTCGACGACGACGAGGCGTCCGTCGCGGCGTTCCCACATGGTTTTGGCGTCCTTCGGAAGGATGGTCGCGAGCTTCATAGGCCGGCCAGTGGAGGACCCTTCATGATGGTGTCGGGCGCAGCGGCTGCATCGGAGCCCCTGTTTCCCCTGAACCGGTTCACGTCAGGCAGCCATGTTCCAAACACAAGATGAACATGTTCATATTGGATACGTACCGATTCGTGTTTGGTTCCCTATGACGGCACCCAACACTGACACAGACCAGGACACGACGTCCTGGCTCATCCAGCAAATGTACCTCTGAACCAGAGGCCCATGTGACGCAACAGCCAAGAACCCGGACCGGGCTGGAACGCTATGCGTGTCCTCACGGTCCTGCTCCTCCTGCTAGGCGTGGCCTTGGCGGGATGCTCCGATGCCCCTGCTGAACAGACGAACGACGTCACTCTGGGCGACGGCTCCACGGTCGATCTGGACAAGGCAGCCAAGGCCGAGAACGGCAAGGGCGCCATCGCGGGCGTCGTCGTGGACGAGTCCATCGCGCCCATCGCCGGCGCCGTCGTCGAGATCGCCCAATTGGCATTGACCATCGAGACCGGCGAGGACGGCTCCTTCGGTGCCTCCGACCTGGAACCTGGCCTCTACACGCTGTCCGTGTCCGCCGTCGATTACCTCCCCATCCAGACCACCGTCGATGTCTCCCCCGACAACGTCGGCAAGGTCCGCGTGGTCCTGCCCTTGGACCCCACCCCCAAGCCCTACCACAACACGCTCAAGTTCGAGTGGTACGACAGCGCCGGCCAGCCCCTCGTCGACTTTGCTTGGGACCTGTTCCGCCCCGGAGGCGTCCCGGCGATGTGCGACCAATGCGAGTGGACCTTCAGCAGCGACGGCCCGGTCGAGAGCTTCATCATCGAAGCGACTTGGGAAGACAGCGTCCCCCCAGCCCACAAGGCGAGCGAGTTCTACTGGACGATGGAGCCCACCGCAGACACGAGCGACTACGAATCAGACTACTTCGAGAACCCGGGGCGCGCCGAGATCCTGGGCAACCGCTGGCGGGACCACACCGAGTTCTTCCTGATGCTCGCGTACGAAGAGGAATGGGTGGCCGTCCAACAGAGCGCCGAGGTCTTCATCACCATGTTCTACGAGGCGCCCGCCCCTGAGGGTTGGTCCATCGTCGCCGGTGACACCTGATCGAGTCCATTCACTCGACCCCCCCTCACACTCATGCCTGAGGGGCCAATATGGGCAGCCTACAAGGTGCGATCATGTCCAAGATGCCCCTCACTCAGATCCCAGGCGTCGGCGCCACCAAAGCCGAGAAACTCAAAGATGCCGGCTTCAACGCCACCAGCATCACGCAATCGACCCCCGAGTACATCGCGGAGAAGACCGGCATCCCCGTCGGCGCCGCGACGACACTCATCGAGGAGACCAAGAAGCTCCTGGATGCACAGGGCGGCATCGTCATCGAAGACATGCCGACGATGAACAACCAGAAGGCCGACAAGCTCCGCTCCGGTGGCTTCGAGACCGTTCTGGCCATCGCCAACGCGACCCCCGACGACGTCAAGGACTTCGCCGGCCTGAGCCGCGCGGTGGCCCGCAAGACCATCGATGATGCCCGCAAGATGCTCGGCATGCCGGCTTACGACGAGAACGCCGTGAAGCACCCCATCGATGCCATGGTGCCGGAAGCAGCGCAGGAAGAGAACATCACGATGACCGTGGACGACCTGCCCGGCGTCGGCCCAGCCACCGCGGACAAGCTGAAGGAAGCCGGCTTCGAGGACCTCATGTCCATCGCCGTCGCCAGCCCCAGCGAACTCGCTGAAAAGGCCGATGTGGGTGAAGGCGTCGCCCAGAAGATCATCAACGCCGCCCGTAAACTCGCCGATGTCGGTGGTTTCGTCACGGGTCTCGATGTGGCCGCCAAGCGCGCCACGGTCAACAAGATCCACACGGGCTCCAAGAACTTCGACGAACTGATGGGTGGCGGCGTGGAGACCCAGTGCATCACTGAGTTCTACGGGGAGTTCGGTTCCTGCAAGACCCAATTCGCCCACCAACTATGTGTCAATGTCCAGCGCTCCAGTGAAGACGGTGGCCTCGGCGGTCACGCGCTCTTCATCGATACCGAGAACACGTTCCGCCCTGAGCGCATCCGCCAGATGGCCTTGGCCAATGGCCAGGACCCGGACGAGGTGCTCAGTAAGATCCACGTCGCGCGTGCATTCAACAGCAACCACCAGATGCTCTTGGCTGAACGCGCCCATGACATCTGCAAGCAGTTCCCGGTCCGGCTCATCGTCGTGGACAGCCTCACCGCCCATTTCCGCGCAGAATTCGCTGGCCGCGGCATGCTCGCCGATCGACAGCAGAAGCTCAATCGCCACATGCACGACCTGCAGAAATTGGCTGGCCTGAACAACGCGGCGGTCATCGTCACGAACCAGGTCTCGGCCAAGCCAGACGCCTTCTTCGGCGACCCCACCCGCGCCATCGGCGGCCACATCGTCGGCCACACCAGCACCTTCCGCATCTACCTCCGCAAGAGCAAGGGCGGCAAGCGCATCTGCCGGCTCATCGACTCTCCCCACTTGCCTGAGGGCGAAGCGGTGGCGATGGTCTGCGAAGATGGCATTCGAGACTGAGGCGCGGAGCGCCGAAGGGTCGGATGCTTCGTGCCAGTGCTCGCATCAGCGAGTGCTGGCACGGGGCCGAAGCCGCGGGGCAGCTTCGGCCACCGAACCCAATCAACTCGCCTGCATTTCTTCCTTCAGGGTATCGTCCACCCGCGCCACTGGCCACGTGAAGTAGAACGTGGCACCGACATCGGGCACTCCTTTGGCCCACATCTCGCCGCCATGTGTTTCGACGATGCGGCGGCATAGCGCCAGCCCCATCCCGAGTCCGTCCCCGGCATCGTCCAGGCGACGGTACGGGTCAAAGATCGGCCCGGCCATGTCGGGGTCGAACCCCTTGCCATTGTCACGGACCCGGAACCGTGCCATACCACCCGCAGGCTTTGCCTGGATGGTGATCAATAGGGGCGCATCCCCACGGTAACGAAGTGCATTCTCCACCAGGTTCTGCACGACGCGTGTGAATCCGACCCGGCTGCCGACCACATGGGGCAGGCCCTCGCAGACAAGGCGAGCACCAGCGGCATGGATCTGGCTCGAGAGCGCATCTTGTACGTCGTGGACCGCGTCGGCCGCGTCTGCCACTTCATTCTGAGCGTAGGCATTGCCGACGGATGAGTAGGCCACGAGGCCCTGGATCATGTCATCCATGCGCCCCACCACGTTTCGCAACACGCCGGCAACCTCCTCGCCCTTTGGATCCAGATGCTTGCCGACCTTCTTCAGTAGCAGATCCAGCAAAGTCCCAGCCGTCAAGACCGGACTGCGCAGGTCATGGGCGAGTCCGGAAGCAACCGTCTGGAGCCGGTCGTTTGATTCCGCCAGCGCGGTCATGGTGGCTTCCAGGCGGGACTGGGCCTCCCATGCAGCGGTGACGTCGCGGATCATGATGGCGGCCGCGGGCAAGCCACCCGAATCCACCATCGCCAGTGCCAACTCGAGGCGACGCATCCGCTCATCTGGGCGTTCGTAGGCCACGGTGACCACAGGCGTTCCCAGCTGTCTACTACTCGCGCTGAGTTGCTCCATCCACCTAGCAATGGGCAGCATACCATCTGCAGCCGTGCGCATGAGGCCAAGCAAATCAGCCGCACCGCGATTCATCCAATCCACCCTCCACACGCCGGCTCGCTGCATGCATCGCAGAAGACCGATCTGGAGAAGATTGGTCGCCTGCACCATGTCAGTTGGCCAACCGGACGGGCCGCCGTTTTGTCCCCGACCCCCATCGTGGGCGGCCATCACTCGGACCTGCACTTGGTTGGAGGGCGGACCTTGCGGCTGTAGTTCAAGGATGACCGGGACATGGCCCCGTGGGCCGTTGTGCCATCGACCGCGGATGTTGGTGATGCGCCCAGCGGCGCTGGCACTGTCAACGAGCGATTTGCAAAGGTCCGGCGTCATGCCCAAGCGATGCAAGAACGAAAAGGGCATCACGTGGCCGTCGAAGCGAGGCGACGTCTCCACTGAAACGAGGGCTCCCTGCGCGTCCAGGACCGCCACGGCCACTTCTGAACTGAACCCATCAGGCAGCATCGTCGGCCACCGCACCGTTCAGGAAGAGCAGCACCGACCCGTCGATCTGATCATCGCTGGTGCGGTACGGATGGACCTCGAGGATGTATTCCCGGCCGGTGCGATCCCGGATACGTTGCCGACGGACCTGAAGCGTCTCAGTGACATGCTCGACCTCATCCTTCAGATCCAGCCCTTCGAAGGGGTGGTTGATGTCCGTGATCGGGCGGCCCAGGTCGGTGGGAATCAGGTTGAGCAGACGATTGGCGCGTGGTGTGAAGCGTGTCAGCAATAGGCTCCGGTTCAGCATGACCAATGGGATGTCGACGCTGTTGAGGAGATTGGTCAGGTCATTGTTGGCCTTCTGGATCTCCCTGGTGCGATGGATGAGTTCCTCGTTCAGCGTCCGCAATTCTTCGTTGGTCGATTGCGCCTCTTCCTTTGCGGTCTCCAGTTCCTCATTGGTGCTTTGAAGTTCCTCATTGCTTGACAATGACTCTTCATTGGCACAACGCAGCTGCTCGACGGTGACCTCGTAATCGGAGGTGACTGTCTGCACGTAGGCACGCATGGCATCGACCTCTCGTTCCAATTCGTCGATGGTCTGGTGGAGTTGGTGAATCTCGGCCTTGCCACCCCAGGGCAAGAATCGAGGCGCTTTGACCACAGATGGACGCACCGTGGTGATGGCCGGTGCGTCCTCGAAGACCACCAGGACCAGTTCTGCATGCCCTCTGCGAAGTCCCTCCACGGTGATGTTGGCGCGCTTCCATTCCGCCCCATCCTGGAAGCGAATGCGTTCTCGTACCACCCGTTGCCTGGTCCGGCGGCACTCTTGGACGGCGGCGTGCACTTCGACGGCGAGTCCATCTTTGAGCAACTTCATCACGTTGAGGGTGGCTGGCCCCGTTTCGTGCTGCAAGAAGTTCTTGGTAGCACCTCGGAAGTGGAGCACTTCCATCGATGGGCCGAGGACCAGCGTCGCGGGCACATAGCGTTCCAACAGCACGCCGTCGATGAGCTTGTCATCGGTGTCGTCCCCGCCGGCCAGCCCTTGCTGTCGCTTTTTCCAGGTCCGATTGGTTGGCTCTGCGGGGACACGCAGCATCGCGGGCAGCGCTCCTGCCTGCCGCTGCTTGCTGAAGGCAGAACTGACCTGGGGAAGCGGCTCGAAGTACTCGGGGAGACGATTGGGGGTCTCACTAGTGCCCAGCATCAGCACACCTTCGTCCGCCAAGGCATAATGAAGCACCGCCAGCACGCGTTGCTGGTTGGGCGGCTCCATGTAGATCAGTACATTGCGGCAGGATACCAGGTCGATGTCAGAGAATGGTGGATCCCGGGTCAGGTCATGCACAGCAAAGATGCACATGCTTCTGATGGCCTTCTTGACCTGATAGCCTCCGTCCAAGGGGCGGAAGTACGTCTCGAGGATGTCATCCGAAAGATCATTCCGGATCTTCGCAGGATAGATGCCCGCGCGGGCAGTGGCGACGGCGGTATCGCTCAGGTCCGTGGCAAAGATCTGCACCGGGATGTTCGAGCCGACTTTTCGCTGGTATTCGGTGAAGGCGATCGCGAGGGTGTAGGCTTCTTCGCCCGTCGCGCAGCCGGCGACCCAGATGCGAACCTCTTCCCCGGCTTCACGGCGGGAGAAGATCGCTGGCATGACGTGCTCTTCCAGTTCGTCGAAGACGTGTGGGTCGCGGAAGAAGCGCGTGACGTGAATGAGGATCTCCTTGTAGAGCCGCTCTGCCTCAGGCTCATCCTCCGACAGCAACTCGACGTACGCCTCAAGCCCTTCACAGCCGCGAGCCATGATGCGTCGGTGGATCCGGCGCTCTAGCGTTGTGCGCTTGTAGAGCCTGAAATCGACACCCGTGCGGTGGCGGACGATTTGGAATATCCTGCCAAGAAGCTCTTCTTTGCTCTCATCATCACCGAGGGCATTGGGTCGACCAGCCATCGGGATATGCCTGGCGAGTCGGCGCAGCTCCGCGGCGATCTCGGATGGACTCATCACGAAATCGACGTTGCCGTTCTGAATGGCGGCTCGGGGCATCTCCATGTACTTTGCCGACTCCAGGTCCTGGGCAAACGTGACCCCTCCGGCTGCCTTGATGGCGCGAAGTCCATGGGTGCCATCCGATAGGGTGCCGCTCAAGACGACGCCGATGGTCGGCGGCCCCCACGACTCGGCCATCTGTTCCATGAAATTGTCAATGGTCACCGGCTGACCGCGCGGGGCTCCTCGCGGGGACAATCGCAGGAACCCGTCGGAGAAGCCAAGGTTCGACGATGGCGGGATGACGTACACCTGATTCGGTGCGAGCTCTTGCCCGTCACGCGCTTCAGTGACCGCCATCCCCGTCACCTTCGCCATGAGCGGGACCATCTGACTTGGGTGTCGAGGATCCAGGTGAGGAACGAGCACGACAGCCATCCCCAGATCAGCGTCCATGTGCGTAAGCAATTCCCGCATGGCTTCGAACCCGCCGGCCGAAGCGCCGACGACAACGACCGGAAACTGCCCTACGTGCGCCTTGACCACCGCAGCGGTACCATCCTTGTCGACAACAGTATTCGGGACCACGGAGATGCCACCGTGTATCGGCAGAGGGCCACTAAGAACCTTGGCCCGGACGAATGCCTCGCCCGGCCACTTTATTTTAATATCCAACACTGTTGTAGTAAGATGCCCCGACTCCTCGCCCTGACCATCCGCGAGCGGTCGTGGGCCAAGCAACTCCCGAACGCCGACATCGAGCACGTCACCGACATCCATGCCGCGGCGCATCTCCTGCAGGAACGAGGCTTTGATGCAGTCCTTTACGAGCTAGGGGCCGACCCCGGGGAGGCAGACCTCCGAGGCCTGCACGCCGCCCGCCTGGACATACCCATCATTGCCGTATCCCGCACGGAAGAACATGGGTTTGCCGCGATTCAAGCCGGAGCACACGTATCCATGCGAGATACGGATCTGTCCCACGCCACCGTCGAGGAGGCCA
This sequence comes from Thermoplasmatota archaeon, assembly GCA_041566495.1. Taxonomy (GTDB): domain Archaea; phylum Thermoplasmatota; class E2; order JACPAO01; family JAHFTW01; genus JBFGSX01. Next base: position 19,436 of record JBFGSX010000002.1, on the reverse strand, counting down.
TCGCCCTGGCGCGCCAGCGACTCGACCAAGCCAAGCGCGTGGACGAAGAGCACCGCAAACACATCCGCCAAGAGATAGAACAGAACATCGAGATCTTCCGGGACGCATTGTTCCTCAAGGTCGACAAGGCACTGGCCACTCGCTTGGCCTCCATCGCCACGTACCTGGCAGAGCCCGCCGTCAACCTGAAGGAGGTCCGAGCCGAAGTGGCCAGATGCCAACAGGAACTGGATGCGATGCGCCAAGGCACCGCTGCAGCCATCACTAAGCACAGCAGCATCACGAGGCCCATCAACTTCACCGATTTCTTCACGCAGGTCGCCAAGCAATTCAGCGACGTGGCCAGCCACCGCGGACTCCAATTGCACCCTGCCATCGTCCCATGCGAGATCGAAGCAGACAGCCTAGCCTTGTCCGAAGTCCTGGAACACGCACTGATGTTCGCAAAAGTACTCGGACCCCACTCAGCGCCGCTACGCGTCACCGGCATTCCCGACAAGCGCCGTCTGACGCTGACGATCGAGATGTGCGCGCCGAGGATGACCGATCCAAGCATGCAACTGGCCATGCAAGGCCTTCCTGCCTCTGAGCTCAGTAACGCGCCGGGCGCCGAGGTCCACCTCCTCAGCGCCCGCAAGAGCCTCGAACGAATGGGCGGCAGCGCGTTGCTCAAGGACAACATGGACCGAGCGTTCACAGACCTCGTACTAGAGATCCCCCGGCGGGCGTATGCCAATCCCCACACGGTGAACATCCTGTACACAGAGGACCAACCGCAGACCCAGGCTCTCGTGCACGCGGTGCTTCGTCGCTCCGGTTGGCCGGTTCGCCTCACGGCCGTACCAACGCTCGCTGAGACCCGCCAGGCCTTGGGTTCTGGCGGCTTCGACTTGTGGCTTGTCGACCTACACCTCCCAGACGCGGAAATCGCTGACGTCTTCGAGCTCATCGCAGAATGGAAGCGCCTCGTCCCAGTGGTGGTCTTGACAGGCGACGGAACGCCTGGGACCGCCTCGGAGGCTGAGCGCAGTGGCGTCCGCGGCTTCCTCACAAAGGACAACTTGACCGATCAGGGCCTGCTGGAATCCTTGTTGCGCAGCGCCGTCGTCAATCGCCAGGTCTTCGAGATGCTCAAGCCACTGCGACCTTAGCAGACCGGACTCACAAGTGACGCTGCGGAGTCTCGAAGCCAAAGCGCTCCCCGGCGGCCCACGCATTGCGATCATTTCCCCGGTTGGGGATGCCCCCCGCATCCTTGAGGATGCGAGCCAAGTGCATCAGGTTCCAGGCCATGATGGTGGTGTTTCGTTGGGTGAATTCATTGTCGAACCCCACCACGCCATCCTCCAACGCATCCCCATAGGACGGTCCGGGGCCTGCTTCGCCAATCCACCCACAATCCGCTTGGGGCGGAATGACGAATCCCAAGTGTGACAACGCAAAGCCGAGGGTCATCGCGGTGTGCTTGATGCCATCCTCGTTGCCGGTGATGACGCACCCGCCGACCTTGTTGTAAAAGATGGATTGACCCCGATCGTTCAACAAGCCGGACATGGCATACAAACGCTCGATGAGGACCCGACAGACGGATGATTCCTCACCCAACCAGAGAGGTGTGCCGATGACGGCGATGTGCGACGCCTCGACGGTCTTCCAGAGCGTTGGCCAGTCGTCTCGATCCCAGCCATGTTCGGTCATGTCCGGTTGCACGCCGGGTGGCACCACATGGTCCAGCATGTGGATGTGGTCGACGTGGATGCCGTGGTCCGCCATGATGTTCGAGACCACCTCCAGCAAGAGTTGGGTATGGCTCTCGGAGGCATGGCGCTTGAGGGAGGTGTTGAGGAAGACCGCGCGGAGGCCCGAGAAATCATCCGTGCTCGCCGTGGTCATCGTGGCGTGCCACGGGGCAGCGCCATTGTCAAGGTTGCCCGATGAAAACCGGGTAACATCACCTCGAAGATGAAGTGAAACGAAGTGGGCCCGCCCAGGTTTGAACTTGGGCGACGGCCCATCGAGCGGATGCGAGTTGACTCCAGTGCTTGGAAGAACGGACGCCTCGGCCTCGCACCGAGCCTCGTGCATCTCGCACACGGCGCACCAAGGACTCACAGTCCATGCAGCTACAAGGACGCGCAGGCACTGAGGCAGCGCCTTGCTGGTTTGAATATCCGATTCAGCAACGCCGATTCGCGTCGGGGAGAAGGGGGTGAAGGTCCGGCGCCCGGCTACGCTGCGGCAGGAGGCGCCATGTGCATGCTGAAATCGAGCCCCGCTGGGTCCTCGGCATACCAGCCCATGTGGCGGATCGCCACATCGTCGATGTCCAGTGACGTGGCGGGCGCTGCGCTCGTGGCGCCCACGACGATGGTCCTCGTTCCTCCGGGGATGCTTCGGTCCGTCAGCAATTCACGGCCGTCGAGCGTGGCAGACATAAGGCCGGCTTCTTCGTCCACGTCGACTTGCAGGTGCTGCCACCCGTTGACGGCAGGGAACGGGTCGCTCTTCTTGGTGCTGAAACTGCTCACCAGCAACAGTTCCATGTTGCCCCCGGCCGTCTTCTGGAGACGGATGCTCCAGGTCTCGACGTCGTCCGCCGTGCCGCTGACCAGTCGCACGGCCGAGGTCGAACCGGGTGTCTGGAACCGGACATCGAGCCCGTACTCGACACCGGGCAGGGGCGTCGCGATCGAGCTGCTGCCAGACTTGGTGCTGGCGCTGAGTACACTGCGACCGACGGTATCGAAGCCGTCGTAGGTCGTCCGCGCAGCGGTCCAATCCCAACCAGCAGCCGCGTCGTCCACGATGGTGTCGGTACCGAGATGGTTGGTTTCGAAGCGTAGGCCACGGAACAAGACGTCGATGTCGCCGGCGACGAATACCTCGTCCGGCCGCGCACCGCCGCCCGTCACGGCCGCCCAGGCCCCATCGTCGAGGCGCCCAAGGACTGCATTGCCCCGGATCTCGAGCATGACGCGGTGCAGGTCGTGCAGGCCACCCAGGTGGGCTTCATCGTCGCCGACGAGCCACAACTCCGATCCACGCACTTCGAGGGCACCAATCGTCGCGCCCGCGGCCGAAAGTCCCAGCAGCACCCCGTCACCGGCATCGGTCAGTTCGACGCGTGCCACCGCCGTGGTGAATGCACCGACGTCGATGCTGTGCCGCGACACTTGGCCGGGGCTGCCATCGTAACTGGCATATGGGGCAGTCCAAGCGAGCCCGGTCCAAGAGGGCAGGATCTGCGCCGCTTGGACTGCGTTGGCTTCAGGCATCAGGGTGCGGATGCGGACGTTGTCGATGGTCATGTCCTGCGCGCCAGCGGCGAAATGGAGACCCGTGACGTGCCCGCTACGTGGTGCTTTGACACTCGTGAGGTACCGACCATCCATGTATAGGTCGACATCGTCGCCAGTGAACACTGCCTGCAAGTGGCGCGGGCTGCGACCATACGGCGTCAGCGGGTCATTGACGGCGGTCGAGCCGTCGCGCGTCGTCGCCTCCAACAGGTTACCAAACTTCGTGAGACGCAACGCTTCGCCGCCGAGATCTTGCACCACCAGCACATCGCCGTTGCTTTGTGTGCCGATCGTCGCTTCTGCGATCAGCATGTGACTCGGGGTGGCGTGGTTCCAGGTGGCCGTATCGCCGGGGGCGATGGTCACGACACCACCGGAGGGGCGGCTGCCCTCCCATTCCAGGCGCTTGTAGCCGGTGAGGTCGGTGGCGTCCTTGTTCTCTCCGCCTTGCGTCGTCGCCTCGGGCACTAGGGCCAGGAACGATGTCGAAGCGACGCGATTGTTGGCGCCGTGGACGGTGATCTCCACGGTTTCGGCGGTGCGACCGTCGCTGGGCCGGAGCTTGAACGTGGTCAGGTTGTAGATCCGCGTGGTATCGAGTGATGTGCCACCCTGGCGGACCGTGACCTGGCCCGGGAAGCCCGGGTGGCCGGCTTGCACAGTGATCTCGTGGGTAGCGACGTCTCCTGCACCGATGGTCAAACCACCAGCGCCGAGCCCGACCACGACGCCACGCAGCAGGGTGATGTCGTGCCCATCTAGGACCAGCTCGGGGAGCCGGCCATCGGCAAGGTACCATGGCGTGGGTCGCGTGATGGTGGCCGCGCCGTCATCGATCTCGAGGACGTACCGGACTTCGACACCCGTGGGTGCCGTGAAGGTCTCCACGCCCGTGGGCTGGACCAACCCACGGGATTCCAAGGTGCCGTCGCGCTGCTCCTGCGTGAGTGTAGCGGTTGCGCCGTCGAGCAATTGCAGGCCGTACTCCACCGTGAAGTCCGTCGTCGCGGTGCCGGTGTTCGGTACGACTTGGGCAGCCAGCGCGGTGACACGGCTACCGATGGCCGTGCGGACGTCCACGATGCCGATGCCAGGGAAGGCGGCTTGCATGTGGCCGAGGCTGGCTTCCGCTCGCCCGCACCCGTAGTAAAGGCATAGGTCGTTCGAGACGTCAAGCGCATGACATTCGAGGGGCACCAGTGGCGATACTGTCTCGAAGACCTGCGTGAGGGTGGATGCCGCTGCGGGGGCAGAAGCCTGCGGGTCCAGTCCATACATCTGGTCTTGGCCGTCCCCGAAGATATCGTCGATGACGCCACCGCGCAAGACCCGTGCCACGTTGTCGACGTACGACATGCAGCTGTGTCCGGCGCTGAGCTTGCCGATGCTGCGGCCTTCGAAACATTGGCCGTGGCGGCTGGCCAGGTCCTGGGCAGGGAAGCCGACGCATTCACGCAGGGGTGAGGATACATTGCCGCCTTGGCTCGTATACCATCGGACCTCGTGGACCGTGGTACCGATGCCATCGTAAGGCGCGTACGTCGTGGCCGCACCCCTAGCGTACATCGCATGCATGCGTCCCGAGATGCCTTGGCCCCATTGGGCTTCGAGTGTCCAGTCGGACTGGTCGGCGACGTCGGTGGTCAACCGAGCTGCATAGACCATGCGGGCAGGGTCGAAGTCCTGGGACAGTTCGATGCGACCACTGTCGTGCATGGTGCCGCTAGGGCTGCCCGCCGCGACGGGCACGGAGTCGAAGGTGTCGTTGATCCAGATGGACCCTTGGCCGGCGGCCAGGAGGTCATCGCGGTCGACCAGTCGCCAGACGTGGCTGGGGGATGCCCGCAGGCCGTCGAGGGTCCACACGGGGACGCGGCTAGGTTCGGCTCCGATGTCGGCGAATGCGCCTGCACCAGTCCACCCAGCCAGCCCCATCAGGCCAGCATCGATGGCGCCATTCCATAGCGCGTACGTTTCGCCCATGTCCGGACCGGCGTCCATCAATGGACCCGTGCTGAGGTCGTACCAGATGCCCGGATGGTCGACGCCGCCCCATCCGCCACCGCGCGTGGTCTGCGTATCGTACGATGCGGCACCGGCGAAGCCAACATCGGCATCCTTCCAGGCCATCCATGCCCCATTGGGTACGGAGTACGTTGCATGTCGCGCATCGAGGTCCCGGCGCGTGCCGGGTTCGAGCAGGATGGTGTCCGTGTGCACGCAGCGGCCATCAGCACTCCAGGTCCGTGGCTCGTCGTCGAGGCTACCGATGCCGTCGACACCGAACGTGTGCGGCGTGTACCAGCGGCCCATGCCGTGGCTGTCTGCGCAGTCCATGTCGAAGATGTCGACATCCGCCGGGGCGATGGTCGGCCATGCATCACCACTGATCGTAGCGGCACCTTGGAGCGTAGTGGCCATCGGGGTCTTGGCGGCGGGTTGGGACCACAGGATATCGGTCTGTTCGATCCAGGGGCGCGCCGGGTTCTGGAGATGCCAGGAAGCGTCGGCGTTGGCGACGCCCTGGTAGGTGGTGGTCTTTATGGCGGTGTCGCTCAGGATGAATGTGGCGCCCCGCGATTGCAGGGCATCTACGTCTATGCTGGACATGCCCATACTTGTTGCGAGGCTCTTGACCTGGGCGGCATTCGTATTGTCCACGAGTGGGAATGCGACCACGAGCGCATGCAGCGCTTCGGGACTCGTTTCCGCTCCCGGCGTCGTCCAGGAGAACGTCGTCGTGGCGTCCTTGACGCGCAATCCACCGAAGCGGACGACGAGTTCGTCTTGGCGCAGGGTATCCCCGTGGGTGAGCATCGATTCGTGCCCGACGCGGACGGCCGGGTTGAGGTGGCGAATGCGGAGCCCGTCGCCTGGGATGCCTGCGGCATGGGCTTCTGCTTGCAGTGCTGCGGAGACGGCTTCGGGCCGCATCAGGGGCAGTTCGCCTTGGATGGATGCCGAGACGTTGGCTTGGGCGGCCACGAGGACATCGACGAGGGTCGCATCAGGGGTCATGATGAGGAATGCGTCGGCGTTCTCGAAGTATGCTTCACCTGCAAAGGTGGCCGTTAGGTGGTTCTGCTGCGCCAATGGGACCTCGTACTGCATCATGGCGACACCCGCACCGTTCTTGGCGCGCACGGCATCGGCATGGTGATCGATCTGCCATCCGGTGCCTTGGGCGAGCAACAGGTTCTGTGCCAGGGCCAGCGCATCGCCGTCTGCGTGTGCGATGATGCGCGCCATCAGGCGATCGCGACTGGCCTCATCGGCACCAGCGGCGGGCCGACCCACATCGTGGAGGGCCTGGGTTGCGATTTCCTCGGGCGACAGGCCCTCGGGCGTCCAGTCGAAGCCAGCATCCTCGGTCGCCACCAGCAGGTGCGGCGCGTCGCCGCGTGCATAGGAGACGCCCTCTTGGGTGCTTTGCGTGGACCACGGCAGCAAGCCGTGATCGGGCCCGCAATCGGTCCAAGCCCCTGCCTGGACAGGGAGCGTGACGCTGCCCATGGCCTCGATACTGGTGGCCGCGGCATCGTACCATGCGCGGGTCGCGTTGTCGAGGTGTGCTCGGGCACCTGTGGCCGCGGCGATGATGTCCACGCCGGCCGCACTCGGCACCGCGTCATGGCTGCTGGTGCACCAGTCGGTGCCGGGGATGATGTCGGTGCTGATGGTCTTGGCCATCGTGATGGGTTTCAGGTCCAGTTGTTGGTCACGTGCGGGGGGCGTGATTGTGAATTGGACGTTGATGCCGTCGGCCATATCCGCGAGCAGTTGGTCGACGGCGCTGGTCGCCGTTGCCTGGCCGACGCCGTTGCTTTGCATCGTGGCCTGGACGAGTGCGGGACGATCGATGCGGTCCAGCATCGGGTTGGACACGAACGTGTCGTCGAGGCCACGCAGCCACGGGGCCGGGAGGACCCGTTGTGGGCTGAGCATGGCTCGGACTTCCTCGTGCAAGGCTCGTGCAGCCTCCATCAGATCGCCGCAGCGCGGACCGTAGCGGGCGTCGCATGCGGCCGCGTCGCCTTGAAGAGCAGCCACGAGGGCTTCCGCGCAACCGGTCTCAGGGCAGACGAGTCGAGCCGCGTCGTCGGGCCATTGCAGTGCCACACGGTCGGGGCATCCAAATGGCGCACGGAAGTCTGTGCCGAGGCGCTCGTTGTGGCCTGCGACCAGGAAGCAGGTCAGGCGTTCTGGGTCGCTGACCTGCGTCTGGGCCGACAATGCGAACTGGTTCAGCCCTCCGAGGTTGTCCGCGTGCATCTCGACGATGCGGTGATGCATCTGACTGGTGCCTTCGAATGAAGGAAGTCCAGTGTGCGTCCATGGGGCGTCGTCTTCATTGGATGGCGCCGTGGCGGGCCCCACGAAGTGATCACGGATATCGCGGTGGATCTGTCGATCCAGGTCCTGCAGAGGCTCGGCATCCGTCGAAGCGTCGAGGTCGATGCTGAGCGCGTGCTCCGTGCTGGCATCCATCGGCAACAGGCGGACTGCTCGGGCGGTCGGGAAGACATCGTTCCACGTACCTGCGCCTGTTGCATCCGTGCGGGTGCCGACACCATCCAAGTGGCTGTAGAGGCGCGCGAGGGCCTCGTCGAGTCCGATGGTACCGTCTTGTGCCAGGGCCTCGAGGCCGGCCGCGACGCGCGTGGGCACGAAGGGATCGGATCCTGCCATGGCCAGATATTCATCACGGGCCGCGAGCAGTGCCTGCGTGGCATTGCTTTCCGCCGGCAGCAGCGACCAGAGGGCGTCCTCGATGGGGATCGCCAAGCCTTGGCTCGTGGCGTCGATGGAGACGGCCAGCTCCGAGAACACCTCGTCGCGGAACTGCGTGATGCTGAGGCCTTGGTCGGCGATGGCGCTGCCGTCGCGGTGCCGCAGACTGACGTCGATATCGGGGGAGTTCCACAACAAGGCCGGGACGTATGTGGTGACGTCGCGCGTGATGGCTTGGCCCGTCGCGGGATGGGTAAGGGGCTGCCCTGTCAACGGGTTGACCACGGTCTGGTCCTTGGTCGTGATCGTTGTCAAGCCGATGTATGGGCCCAGTGGCGTGGCGGCGTCGGTGAGTGCTGCAGGGAGCGTCGGGATCAGGAGCCGGGGTTGCTGGACCGCGACGGCCTGGCTGGGGGCCAGCCGGGCCAGCCATTCATCGATCACGGCGCGGGCATCGGCGATGCTTTGCCGCAGTGCCGCGAGCGTATCGTTGATGGGCAGATCCGTTGGGGCGTCGATTGCCGGGAGCCCTAGGGCCGTGGTCGCGGCATCAAGCTGCTGGCGGACGGCCGCGTCCGTGAGCGCGCCTTGGCTAGTTTCCCAGGCAAAGTCAAGCGTGGCATAACCGTCCTGCACAGCGTACGTGGCGGCTTCCAACGTGTCCAGGTGGGCCAGGACGTCGCCAATCGCGCCTTGGCACGCCCCAGCTTGGAGGGCCTGTGCGGTCGCGTGTCCCGTGACGCGTTCGGCGAACCATGTCGCGTCCAGTCCTCCGACGACGCCGTGGGCCGCCAGGCGACCCATGTGCGTCCTGTGGGCATCGAGGTACCCACCCACCGCGTCCGTGTAACGCACCAAGGCACCAGGATCTAGCGGGCCGTCGCAGGACCAGGGCTGCGCGCTGGCGTTTGCCTGCACCGTGCCTTGGTACGCTGCGACGAGCGTGTATGGCACGGGTTGGTCCGTCGCGAGATCCCATGCGGCGAGGTCTGCCGTCGTATCAAGGTCCGTGGTCTCGATGAGCCGGCGTTGCAGTCCGGCCACCATGTCGGCTTCGAGCAGCTCGAAAACAGAGTGGTGTGTGGTCTCGATGACGACGGTATCCGGGAGGGGGGGCGTGATGTCGATCGCTTCGTCCCACGGACTGTTGATGAGTCCACCAATCTCCCAGGCATCCAGGCGGTCCCGGTGTGCCTGCAGGGCTGCATAGGTGGCCGTATCCATGTCAAGGAGCTTGAGGCGCGCATGCCGTTCGGCCCCGCTCACGGTGCCATGGTCCAGTGTCGTGGTCAACGGCAGGACGGGCGTGTCCAATGTGATGGCTGGCCAGTTACCGTTGAGCAATGCATCGAGTCGACCAGGCGCCATGGCGATTCCGGCCAGTGCCTCGTCGTCGGCCGTTGCCACGGCCGCTTCCCAGACACTTCGATCTCCAAGCATCGTCAGCGCGCGCGGCGCGAGATCGGCCGGCAGCATCCAGCCTGCATCGGATGCGATGAGGCCTGCATCCAGGACGCCATGGCCTTGCATGAGCGGGGTATGGACCGGGGCATTGCCGATGTGGGGAACGGCGACGGCCGCCAGCGCGACGCGCACGGCCGGGCCATGGAAGCCGGCCAGGTGCATCGCTTCGACCACTGGCAATGCATTGGCCACGGCACTGGCGGTGTCACCCAGGCCGGGAGCGATGAAGTCGGGCTTCGGTGCCAGGTCTGGGCCAGGCCCAAGGCGGCTGTAAGGTGCGACACCTCCGAGCACGGTGCCGCTGCCGATGGTGATGATATCGGGGTGGGCTGCAAGGCCCCAGATGCCCATGAGGCGGTCTTCCAGCGCCAAGCCGGCTGCTGTCGATCCTGCTGGGGCAAGGATCGCGGGCACAGGTAGGCCGTCGAGTGCCATGCGTTGGAGGCGGCCAAGGACTTCGGTGGCCTCGACGGGGAGCGGCAGGTCTTCGATCTCGATGGCGACCGTACTGACATCGTCGTGCCACGCTTCGGCCAACAGCACGGACGCGAGGCTCAATTCCTCGGGGCTCCATGTATCGGGGAGCACGACGACGACACGGGCTGCGTGACTGTGCGAAAGAGCATCCAAGACGTCGTCATGGCGCGGATCAGCGGGGTCCCACGGCAAGGTCGCCCCCACACCGTCCAGGTCGATGGCCACGATGCCTGCGTCCAGCGAGGACGCAGCGGGCAGGATCAGGTCGACGCCAGGCGTTCCGGCGCGGACCTCGACAGTCACTGGGCCAGGCAGTGTCGGCCAGGGGATGTCTAGGTAGGCGTCCAGGTTCGTGCAAGCGGTTCCGGGGGCAGCTTCGAAGGCGAAAGCACCGCCGAGATTGCTGATGGGGCCAGCTGCGTCGTGGCTCCAAGCCTCACGCACACATGCGGTGAGTGCTTGCCCGATGCCGTGGCCGATGAACGCCGACGTGTGGTCGCCGAGGTCTACGATTGGGATGTTGCTCGCGACGCCGCCGGGAGCCTGCAAGTTCTCCGGGGGCAAGTCGAAGACCGTGCTGGCTGCGAACGGGGACGGTCCGGCGCGTTGGCGGACCGAGAGTGCCTCGTCTGCTGTGATGACGGCGTTTTCGGGCTCGATGATGATGGTCGCGGCTCCGAGGCCAGGGAGTTCCGTGGCTGCCGTGCTCCATACGGCGTCGAGGTCGACTTGGACGCGCGTGCGGCCACCGTATACGGCGCTCAGGTCATCGGGTGTGTGCCAGGTGCCGTTGTTCTCGACCTCGATGCTCGCGACGCTGATGTCGATGGCGGGCATCAGATGGTGCAACGGGTCCGGGTACCAGGGGTCGTTGGAGCCGTAGACGATGCCTGCGTAGCGCGCGACCAGGCGTCCCTGCAGGGTCTGTTGGAGGGCGCCCTCCAGGTTCGTGGCCGCGTTGCGTGGCAAATCGACCCACGGGACGTGGACGGTGCCGTTGAAGGCTTGACACGTATCGAGCCATGCGGGCACGCCGGTCCAGGCTAGGTCTGCGGTGGTGGTGAAGAGGCCGTAGAGGCGCGAGCGGTAGTTGTTGTAGGCACTGGGGCTGAGTTGCCAGCCGCAGGTTTCGAGTCCGGCGACGCTAGCTTCGTCGCGGAAGTCGCCGAGGTCGCTGCCGGTGCGCCAAAGTGGCTCGCGGCATGCGCCGACCACGGCGTCGAGGAACGTGATCTCGCACTGGGCCATGGTGATCGCCGGGACGTCGGCAGCGTAGACGCTGCGGGGCATGTAGAAGCCGAAGGTGTCCTCAGCGAAACGTGCCCACAGGTCGAGCGCGGCCGCTTCGGGCCCTGCATGGAATCCGTATGCTTGGTTGGCCAGACCATCGACCTCGGCGTACAGTGGCGCCGTGAGCGCGATGAGGGTGCTTGCGGCATCACCCGCTGAGGACACGGCGGCCGCGGCTGCGGCGGTGACGGCCGAGACAGCTGTGGACGCCTCTGCGTATGCGGCGGCGGCTTGCTGGAAGGCAAGCTGGCTGGCCGGTTCAGGTGCATCCTGGGCGGCGCGCAGCAGGTCGTCCGACGACGCCTGCAATTGGTCGGCGCGTTGGTGCAATGCTGCAAGTGCCCAGATGTAGTCGACGATGTCGCCGGGTGCGACATCGACCATGTCGCCGTCCACTGCGGGGATCAGGTCTTCCGGCGGGGGCACCGTGGATAGCGAAAAGGCGGCGACGTCTGGGAGGTACGCCATGAGCGCCTGGATCAGGGCCGTCAGGACGTCGCCGTTGACGTCTTTGGCCAATAGGTCTGCAATGGCCTGCTTCAGGGCGTCTTCGTCGACGGCTTGGTCGATGGCGCGTTGCACGGCAGCCCATGCCGCATCGACGTCATCGCTGGGGTTGTCCTGGGCACGCAGTGCATCGTAGACGTCGTCGGTGCCATCTGTGGCGGTAGCGAAAGCGGCATCCCAGATGCGCAGGTCAAGCGGCTCCAAGGCACCTTCAGCCAACGCATCGGCTGCGCCATGCAGTGCATCGACCTGGCCGATGACCTGGCCTGCGGTGGCGGCGACCATGTCCGCGAACGCGGACAGGTCAGCATGCGTCGGCCGGCGCTGCCAGTCATCTTCTAGGTTGCGGAACTGGGTTCCCGGTTCCGGGTAGACCCAGACGGGGGGGCTCAGTTCATTCTCGGAAAAGTGGGTCCGCAGCAGGCTGAAACCATCCGCATCCAGCCGCTCGGACGTGGCCCAAGAGGACCAGCCCGGGCCACGCGTGGACCAGGACGGCTCGTGCTCGTACAACGAATCGATTTGTGCAGCCGGGTCGAACCAGGGCAGATTGGGGGCGCTCGTGTGCAGAAGGTCGACACGGCCCGTGCCGACCAGGCCAGCGTAGCCGAGGCGGGTCCTGACGCCGACACCGAGGCACGGGTACCATTCGTTGCCGTACAGGATCCGGCAGACCATCAGGACATCTGCTTCGTCCCCGTCGACGCCCATGTCGCCGAAGGCGGCTGCAGCGTCGGATGTGGTGGTGTGGAAGCGTGCCGCGGCCGTGCTGGCATCGGCGGGAGATCCCTGGGCGCGTTGTGCGCCCATCGCTAGGAAGTGGACCTGGAGGTCTTCCGTGACCTGATAGACGCGGTGCTTCGCCGAGGCATCATCGACGAGGCCTGCCCCCGTGGCCTCCGGATACGCGTGGCCATCCACGGGGAACGTCCAGGCCACGAGGTCCTCGTGGGGGACGCCCGACGTCGGCGCGCCCAGCAGGGTCGTCAAGTACCCGGGCAGGTCCGTCGGAGCCGCGCCGACCTGCGCCCAGCCCTGCGTGCTGAGCATGTGACGGAACCACGATTCGTCCGGCAATTCTTGCAGTTCATCGATCTGGGCCGGAGCCACAGGGACCATCAAGAGCGCCAGCGACCAAGCGACCGCTACTCGCGTCCACGAAACACGCATCATCAGCGAAACAGATAACGGTGTCAATAAAAGCAAATCGGGCATCTGCCTGTGGAACCACTGGACCATTTCTGCGATTCAGGTGGCCAAAGAACGCTTTCGCAGCGATAATCACGGAACAGTCACGAAAAACGTGGCGAGCCCACTCCCAAGGCTGGATACTGAGACACCCCACTACCAACCAGCCACATCATGTCCGCACGGGCCCGCACCCCACACGCTGGGTTGCCAGGTGACCATTCCCCCTCCCCCTCCGGGAGGACGACTTCGCTGCGATCGTCGAATCCGCCATAGCCCGTTTCATCCAGGAAGCGCACCAACGACCGCACAATAACCCGGCAACTGCCGGGAAAATACCAGTGGGCCCGCCCAGATTTGAACTGGAGTCTATACAACCCCAATGTACAAGGATACCAAACTACCCTACGGGCCCGATAAGCCTCCCCCTGGGGTCACAGGGGCGCAATTCCGCCGACTCACGTCCCCTATAAGGTCGCTTCGACAACGCGGACGAGCGCTACCCGTTCCCTTTTCATGATGGGGCGCGTCGCCAGCGTGTATGGCGAAGGTGGATGTGCACCATGGCCGCTGCATTTCGTGTGCAGGTTGCGTGGGGGTGTGCCCTGTGGACACCATCACGTTGCGCGGTGACACCTTGATCGTGGACAGCGACCCCTGCATCAGTTGCGGGTTGTGTATCCAGTTCTGTCCCGTCGGGGCGTTGGATCAAGGTTCCGAGTATGGCCAGGCCCCAGCGCCCAAGCCGCAACGAGTGTTCGTGGTGTCCTGATGCCTGAGTTGAATGGTTCTTCTGATGATACTGTCACGGCGAAGCCGTTGACTTCCTTGAAGCCTGGCACGATCCCCCGTGCCGTCGACTGTGAAGTCGATGTGCTCGTGGTCGGCTTGGGTCCCGGTGGGCTCATCGCGGCCCGAGACTTTGCCAGGCAAGGTTTCTCGGTGCTGGGCATCGACCGCAAGCAGGACATCGGGTCCCCGAAGCGCTGCGCCGAAGGCGTCAGCGACGAGGGGCTGGAGTTCTGCGGCGTCGAACCAGACCCCGCCTGGGCCTACGGTCGCATCGAGGGCGCTGCACTTTACGCGCCCAGCGGGCAGCGCGTGGAACTGGTCGGCCCGGACACCATGGGCTGGGTCATTGAGCGCAAGATCTTCGAGAAGCACTTGGCCCGTGACGCCATCATGGCGGGCGCCAAGTTGATGCCCAAGACCCAGGCCGTGGGTCTCTTGAAGGACGCCGATGGCGCCGTGAAGGGTATCCGCGCTGAGTTCATGGGCAAGGAGTTCGACATCCGTGCCAAACTCACGATCGGTGCGGACGGCATCGATTCCTTCGTGGGCAAGTGGTCGGGTCTGAAGACCTTGAACCGTGTCCGCGATTATCATTCTGGTTTCCAATACGAAATGGTCGGCGTGGAAGGCTTTGGCGAGGAGAAGTGGCTTCACTTGTACTTCGGCAACGACGTGGCCCCCAAGGGCTACGTGTGGATCTTCCCCAAGGGCGACAACGTCGCCAATGTCGGCATCGGCATCTTGGCCAAGCACAGTTCGTGGGGCAACCGCGCCCAGGACTACTTGGACCGCTGGATCGAGAACAATCCCCAGTACTTCCAGAAGGCCTCCGTGACGGAGATCAATGGCAGCGGCATCCCTGTGAGCAGCCGCGTGCCCGAACCCGTCGCCGATGGCGTCATGCTGGTCGGTGATGCAGCGCAACTGGTGAACCCCATTCATGGTGGCGGCATCATCATCGCGATGCGCGCCGCGATGATCGCGGCCCGCGTGGGCGGCGAAGCACTGCGCCAAGGCTCCGTCAAGAAGGAGGCCTTGATGCCTTACGTCGAAGAGTACTGGACCAAGGACGAAGGCGCCGTGACGGAGAAACTGCTGCGCCTGCGTTACTTCTCCGAGAATCTGTCGGACAAGGACTTCGAGCGCCTGGCCAGTATCTTGGACGGCAAGGTGGTCTTGGAATTGACCGAAGCGAAGTTCCCGACGTTCGTCAAACTGATGCTGACCCACTTCCCCAAGATGGCTCCTCTTGTGCGCAAGTACATGTTGGCTGTCCGAGACATGGAGGAGGCCAAAGCGAAGGCAGATTGGGATGACGTGGACGAACTGCTTCTGGAAGCAGAGCGCCGCATCATGGCCTGACGTTGCCTTGACGTTCGCCGAAACAACCCCTTTGCTTCGCAAAGCAGTCAAATAGCTCGACCCCGGTCTTGGGCCGGCGTTGGTCGTGCGAGTCCTATTGATCGAAGACAACCCGGTGGAGCAACACCTTACGCAGGCGAGATTGGTCAAGGCCGGATGGCCTAAGGTGACCGTCTGCCAGACCGTGGCAGAGGCGCGTCCATTGGCTTCGGCCCACGACGTGGCGATCCTCGACCTACGCCTTGCAGACACCAGTGGTTTTGGCTCTGTGGAAGCGTTCAGGGCAGCGATCCCAAAATTGCCTTTGATCGTCTTGACCGCGGATGACCGAGACGAGCAGGTCACTGGCGCGATCCGCCGGGGCGCCGACGAGTACTTGGTGAAGCACCAACTGGAGATCGCGTCCTTGCGGCGTGCGGTGCTTTGCGCCGTCGAGCGCCACCGACCCACCCATGATCCGGGGCTGGAACCCTTGATGGGTCGCTTGAAGGCACACGCCAACGCAGTGGTCTTGTTGTTCCAGCACCCACATGAACTGGTCTTGGAGCGCTGCGTGGCTCAGGGTATCGATGCCACGAACATCCACTTCGTCGATCTGACCCAACGGTCGGATGATGGGCTTGTGTCGCCCCCAGGTATCTCGTTCATCGGCTCGCCTGTACAATTGGAGAAAGCGTCGATCCGGACCTTCCAAGCCTGCCGGGCATTGGACTCGCCACATGTTTTCATCGACTCCGTTCCCACACTGACCCTCTACAATGGCGACCGTGCCACCCGGGAGTTCCTTGACGGCCTGAACCGCGGCTTGGAGCTTGCTGGCCGCACCCTGGACGTATTGACCTAGACCCTCTGCCGTTTTCACCCCGGCCCCCGTGGGTGGCTCGTGGCTTCGTACGGTTCCGTGTGGCGTGCACGCTTTGACATGATGCGTCCCGGCAACGCTGCGATGGCCGCAGTGGGGGTCATGATCGGGGCAGGCATCGTGCAAGGGTTCCTCTTGGGCCACCCGCAAGCGATGTTGGCTGCGTTCTTCATCACGGCGTTCGGGAACGTCTTCAACGACATCAGCGACCGTAAGATCGACGCCACCCTGCACCCCGAGCGGCCGCTGCCATCCGGACGGATGACCGTGCGCTCCGCTCAAGCTTTCGCCACGTTCCTGCTTGGTTTCGGTTTGCTCCAGGCGTGGTACGCCGGCGGCCCCGTGCTGTTGCTGTTCGCAGGCGTCAATGCGGGCATCCTGATGGGTTACGATCAGTGGTTCAAGCGCTGGCCCCTCGTGGGCAACATGGTCGTGGGAGCGTTGGTCGCATCCACGTTCTTGTTCGGCGCCGTACCCAGCCACCCATGGACCCCGACGGCGACGCTTGCCTTGTGGGCCGTCATGGGCATGGTGTTCCTGACCAACCTGGCCCGGGAACTCCTGAAAGACATCGAAGACCAAGCAGGAGACGTGGATCGACGGACACTGCCGATGGTCATGGGCGCCGGGGCCGTCTCTTGGATCGCTTCCGCCTGCGTCGGCATCGCCGTGGGCCTCGATGTGGCCCTTGTCTGGCGCATGGAGTCCTGGAACATCATCGGGCGCACGATCCTTGCTGGCGCAGCGGGCGCGTTCTTGGTCGCCAGTGGCATGGGGTGTTACCGCGCCGCCGTCGGACAAAGGGCCCTGAAACTGGCGATGCTGGTGGCCTTGGCAGGCTTGGCCATTGCGCCCCTGGCCGTCCGCGCCTCGACCTGACACGCAGCCTTCTTACCCCCGGGCCGGCTCCGACAAGCGTTGCGTTTCCGCCGCAAGCCCCGCATTCAGTTCGTGGAGGACTACATCTACCGCCACCTGCGGCACGGTCCCCTGCACTTCACTCTCATCGACCCCGATGAGCAGACCCCCAAGGAAGCAGGGTCGATGGCAAAGGCCGCCAGCGAAGCCGGCAGCCATCTCATCCTCGTCGGTGGCTCCACCAGCCACGGCGGACGAGCCATGGACAAGATGGTCAAACTCATGAAGAAGATGAGTGGCCTTCCCGTGGTCTTGTTCCCGGGCGGTTCGGCGCAACTCTCGGCCCACGCAGATGCGGTGCTGTTCATGCAACTCTTGAACAGCAAGAGCCGCCGCTTCTTGATCGGCGAACAGGTCGCCGGCGCACCACTCATTGACCGGCTCCGCATGGAACCGATCCCCATGGGCTACTTGGTCGTGGCACCGGGCGGCACGGTGGGCAAGGTCGGCCAAGCGGAGCTCATCGGGCAAGAGGACCT
Organism: Thermoplasmatota archaeon; assembly: GCA_041566495.1. Taxonomy (GTDB): domain Archaea; phylum Thermoplasmatota; class E2; order JACPAO01; family JAHFTW01; genus JBFGSX01. Next base: position 2,067 of record JBFGSX010000002.1, on the reverse strand, counting down.
GGACACCGCCGTCGCATACGCGTTGGCAGCCAAGTTCTTCGGCATGCGCTTCATCTACCTGGAAGCCGGCAGTGGCGCCGACACACCCGTACCCCCCGCCATGATCCGGGCGGTCAAGAAAGCGGTCGACCTACCGGTCATCGTCGGCGGTGGCATCCGCGACGTGGACGCCGCCCATGAAGCCATCAGCGCAGGCGCAGACATCATCGTCACCGGCACCCTCGTCGAAGGGGCCGTCGACGTCCGCCGCACCCTCGGCGACTTGATGTTCCAAGTGCAAGAGAAACTCAAACGCCAGTTCAGGCGCGGCTTGGACATCGGCGACAATTACGTGGAAGAGGACGAATGAAAGCGAGCGCAGTGGCCCACCCGATTCAGGGCATCATCAAGTATCACGGATTGAAGGACCCCGTCCGCCGGATCCCGTTCCATGACAGCATCAGTGTCTGCACGGCTCCCTTGACCAGTCACACCACCGTGGAGGTCATGGAAGAGGGCGAACTCGACGTGACCATCGATGACGTCAAGTGCGAAGGGCGCCCACTTGACCGCGTCCGCGCCGTCGTCGATTCGATTCGCGATCTCGCCGGCGACGATCGCCCATGCAAGATTGTCAGTGTCAACGACTTCCCTCAGTTCGTCGGCCTCGGATCCAGTAGCAGTGGCTTTGCCGCACTGACCTTGGCCGCCGCGAAGGCGTACGGTCTCGACGCGGACCTGGAAAAGCTCAGTGAGATCGCTCGCCTGGGTGCCGGCTCCGCTTGCCGCGCCTTGACCGGCGGCGTCTCCGAGTGGGTCACGGATCGCGGCCGCAGCTACAGTCGACGCATCATGGATGACGACATCCTGGATTGGCGCATCGTCGTCCCGTTGATCCGTCACGAGGAGCCCACCGAGAACGTCCACCACGAAGTGACGACCAGCCCCCTTTTCGAGGCACGCATCGCCGCCATGCCCGCGGCCTTAGCCAAGGCTCACGCGGCCATCAAGTCCCAGGACCTCGCGGGCCTGGCTGCCGCTGCTGAGGAAGACACGTTGAACCTGCACGCCATCACCATGACGGGCAGCAAAGGGCACCTGACGTGGCAACCTGGCACCGTGGACGTCATCCACCGGGTCCGTGCCCTACGCGCCAAGGGCGTTCCCGTCTGGTTTAGTATCGACACCGGCGCCACGGCATACCTCAACACCGACAGCGCCCACGAAGACGAAGTGGCTGCCGCCGTGGCCGATGTGGCGGGCGTCAGTGAAGTGCTGCGCCTACGCCCCGGTGGGCCGGCCCGCTTGGTCTCCGAACACCTATTCTGAGCGTCGCCCGGCGGCCAGCAACAGGACCCCCAGCGCAGCCCAGATCATGGCCAAGCCAGGGCTCTTCTGCGCTTCCGCCGGCGGCTCCCCGGCGATGTCCAATGAGACCATTTCTTGCAGGTCCGGGTACGCGCCGGAGGGGTCTTGCACTTGGATCGTGGCGTAGTGGACCCTAGGTGCCTCGGGGGTGAAGTTGGCCCGGAACGTGCCATTGCCTAGTGATTGCATGGCGCCGTCCAGGACGCGTTTCACCCGACCCTGGTCGTCGGGGTCCGCGACCATGACCGTGATGCTGGCGTTGAGGGCCAGGGGGGACGGGCTCAGCGGATCGAAGGCATGGATGCGGATCTCAAGGTCCTCCCCGACCCGGCCGTGGCTGCCGTTCAGGGCGACCGGACCCAGCACTTCCATGCGGAGGGCCTTGGGGAGGCTTGGCTGAGCCACCAGGGACACGCCCGCAGGGATGTCGAACCACAGCAACACCTGGCGATCTTCGGGATCCCCATAGGCCAGCTCCGCGTCGAACTGCTCGTCGGTCTGCGCCAGTTCCCGGCTGAGCGCATAGTCGTGGGTGAACGGCGTCAACGCCAGGAAACCCTTGGTGCCATTGTCAGTGACCCACAATTCGATGATGCGGGACTCTTGGGGCAGATCGATGATGCTGCTCGTGTCGATGTTCCAGAAACCGGCACTGGGCGCCCCAGGGATGCCTTTGGCCTGGACGTCGTTGAGGTGGCGGTGGCCACCCAGCCAAGCGAT
>JBFGSX010000001.1:0-33241 GCA_041566495.1 Thermoplasmatota archaeon | reverse complement strand
GCCGCCGCCCCTACGCGAGCGCTGGGCTGCGCGCTTGTTCATGGCCCGCACGGAACATGCCGAGCCAGCCAGGGAGACCTCATGGCGAGAGCAAGGAATCGAGGTCAAAGTTGCTGGCCGTGCCGCGGTGGCGTTCGGCCCGACCGATGGTCCACCGGCCTTCTTGATGCACGGTTGGGGTGGACGCGGCTTGCAGCTAGCAGCCTACATCGAGCCCCTTACCCACGCAGGCCATCGGGTCTACGCGCTTGACGGGCCTGGACACGGCAAGAACGGCAAAGGCATCGGAGCGTTGCCGACCTTCACCGCATTCCTGGAAGAGGCTATCCATGAATTGCGACCGGCGGTCATCGTCGCACACAGCCTGGGCTCGGCCGCGGCGATCGTCGCTGCGTCCCGCACCGACAGCCAAGCCCGCATCCTGTGCCTTGGCGGTCCTCCGGAGACATTGCCGATCTTTACCCGGGCCCGTGCCTTCATGGGCCTGCCTGAGTCTGGCCGGCCCCGCTTCATGAGATACTTGATGGGCTACTTCCAAGGCTTCCGCATCGACGACCTGATGGATGTCGAGGCGTGTGCTCGGCATTGGAGCGGTGACCTGCACGCCGTGTTCGCCACTCAAGACGAAGACGTGCCCCCCGAGGAATCCGAACGCATTGTCGCCGCTGCGGGGGGCCACGTGACCCGCATTGACGAGGCCGATCACCGCAGCGTCATGTGGGTGCCAGAAGCAGTGGGGGCGGGTCTGGCCTTCCTTGGCACCGAGACATTGATCGCGGCCACCTGAACGGACCCTAGCAGCACCGGTCTTGCTGGTCTAGGCTGCATTGAACAAGGCTTGTTCCAAGAGCTGCGTCGCCTCGTGCAACACTTGTGCCAACGGCGCGGGCGCCTTCAATACCAGTTCTTCCGCAGGTACATCCGTCCTTTGCCAGGTGGTGAACGGTTGCTCTGTCGGGCCATCCAATTGTTCAAACAGACTGATGGCAAAGCCCGGGGGCTTGCTCACCCCGTGGGGCTGGTTGGCAGGCAAGGTGTGCGTGGCGCCGGCATCGGTGGGCGCCCAGACGTGCCCCGTCAACGTCGCCCGGCCTTCGGGCACGCCCAAGGCCGCGCGGTCCCAGATGCCCGCCTCGTCCGCTTCGAAGGCATACAGGTGGTGGTGCAGCGTCCCCGCGAGGACATGGCTCTGGGCCACACCGGAGTGGGTGTGCACGCCGTATGGACTGGCCTCCCCAACAGGGGTCCCGGAGGGGTGCCAGATGTGCAGGCGGCGTGACCAGGTGCCTTCGTCCGTCCGGCGCTTGGGCATCGGGATGGTGTAGACGCCGAAGGGATGCCAATGCATGCGGCTCACTTCGATGGGCAGTGCCAACATACGGCGGGCCTGCTCAAGGTGCAACGCATGGTCACGATCAGGTGCATGCTGCAGCCCCTCCATGGCGCCCCCGCGTCCTTGAACGATTTCAGGTTTGCTGGTGGCCAATGGTCAAACGGGATGGGCTCGTCGCCTGATTGCCCATGGCATCAGCAGATGAGCGGCCTGTCGAAGATGCCTCCGATGCGCTACGGCGCAGCCGCACCATGTCTGTGGTGGCGTTCTTCTTGCTCTTGACGTCCGTCTGGCTGCCGTGGTGGCTGGTCCGCTACGAAAGCCAGGGTGTGCGCTACGACCAGGTCGCGGTCGGTTTGTTCAGCCCAGAAGCACCGGCCTCGACCCAAGTGCCCTACCTCACGGCGGCCTTGGTGTTGGCGATCGTGGCTTGGGTGTTTGTCCGGGTCGCCGGTCGAAGCATCGTCTACGAACCGGCGGTCTGGCGGCGCGACCTCTGGCTACAATGCGGGGTCCTGGCCGCTGCGCTCGTCAGTTGCCTGTTCTGGCCCGACGAGGTGCATGCCTTCTGGGGTGGCCGGACCTATGGGCTGGTGAACGCCACGGGTTCATTCTCCGAAGTGGCACTGCCTGGGCTTGGCTTCTGGTGTGCCACCTTGGCCCTTGGGTTGCTGCTGGCGGCTGCGTGGATGTCCAGGGTTCCGCCCCTTCGCGAATGAGCTGAAGCCACAGCGGGGCCCATGAGGGGCTATGCGCCCGGACCCCCGTGTGTCCTCTCCATTGCCCTACGTATTCGGGGGTCCGGTGCCCCCAAGATTCGTCCAGGTGGAGACGGCACGCGCCACAAACCGCAAATAATGCCTGCCAGTCGAACCACTCATGGCCCTGGTCATCTCCGATAGTGACTACAAGCGCGTCACGATCTTGTCGAAGGTCGCTGGGATCATGACGGTGGCTGCGAGCACCATCATGCTCATCGACCACCAATCCCCCCTCTGGTTCGCTATTCTGCTGCCGTTGGGGATGTTGTTCACCCTCGCCCCGCTGCCCATGACCGTGGTCAAGCCGGAGGGTGTTGCTGAGGAAGAAGAAGGCTACCTTACCCTGAACGAGTAGGCCCGCTCTGTTGGAACGGATCGTAGACGTCCGATACTTCATCCTCCCCCTCAGGCTCCACCTGGATCGTGCAGTGTGCCAGGCCAAAGCGTTCCAGCAGCAGGTCTTCGATGTCTTTGGTGACCTCCTGGAAGCGCGCAGCCGATTCCCTCGTGATGCTGACATGCATGCTGAGGCTGTGGTTGCCCGGCGTCAGTGTCCAGACGTGCAGGTCGTGCACGTTCACCACGTCGTCTAGACCTTCCACGGAGCGCTTGATGTCCTCAGGTTGCAGGTGTGGTGGGGCCCGTTCCAGGAGGATGGCGACCGCCCCCCGCAGCAACCCCCACGCTGCGACGACGATGATGCCGGCCACGACGAACGAGATCAAGGTGTCATACCGGGTGTCGCCGGTGAAGCGGACGGCCATGGTGGCGATGATGACGCCCACGCTGGCGAGCGCGTCGCCCATGACGTTGAGGAATGCGCCCTTCGTGTTGATGCTCTCCTCTGCGTCCCGGTGCAACAACAGTGCCGCGACCACGTTGGCGACCAGGCCCAGGGTGGCCACGATCAAGACGAGGTCTGTATCGAGGCTCTCCAATGGCGAGCTCAGCCTGTAGATGGCGCGGAAGACGATGCCGATGGCGATCGCCACGATCAGCAGGCCATTGATGGCTGCAGACAGGACCTCTGCTCGGGCGTATCCGAAGGTGGCCTGTGGATCGGCGGGGCGGCTGGCGATCCGCAAGGCGAAGTATGCCAATAGCAGGCCTGACAGGTCCACCAGGAGATGGCCGGCGTCGGCCAAGAGGCCCAGGCTGCCGGTGCGGATGGCGGCCCACAACTCCGCAAAGAACACGCTGCCGCTGGCGATCAAGGCGATGAGGATGTTGCGCCCGTAGCTGCGGTGCCGCTGGGGCGGAGCCTGGTGTTCGTGGTGGATGTTGATGCCGTCGCACGGGGGTGGCCTCGCATAAGCGGCCCGGTCACGTTCGGGCCCTGTCACGGGGCCACATGGTGGAAGCCGCCAGCCGAGCAACGCGCGTGGGTTGTCGGGGTGGCTGGCCACAGGGGCACCCCCCACCCGAACGGTTTAGCCCCGGCTAAACTTTTATCTGGTCCGGGCTCTGAAGCCGCATGGATGAGGTCCTGGAACTGTGGCCTGCGGATGCCCGTGACATGGACGAGCCCCGCCGCCTGGTCTTCGGCGAACGCGCAAAGTTCTGGTGGAAGACCACCCTCCTGGCGATGACGACACTGCTCGTCGTGCCCATCCTTGCATGGCAACACGAAGCAGCCGCCACCCTGTACCTAGCCTTCCTCGTGGCCGTCCACGTGGCGGGCATCGCGGTCTTTGCATGGGGTCTGCGCCGAGACCACCTCGCACCCACCCGCCGCGGTCTGTGGATCCGCATCGGAGGCTTGGTGTTCTTCGTCACCATGCTGGCATGGGTCGCCAAGGGCCTACAAGCCGGCCTTGCATCCTGGTTGTTCTGGGTCAGCCTCTTCGGTGTCTGGGCCGTGCACACAGCTGCCCTATCACTGATGCACGTGCGCACCCGAGGCGAGATCGCCGCCTGCCCGTTTGTCGATTAGAACAACATGAACGGCGGGTCGACGAAGGCAGCCAACAACCAGAACCCCATCGCGACGCCCAAGGCGTCGAACGTCATATCCGACAATGAGTTGCGCAGGCTCTCGAACCCGAACTCGATACCAAGGAAACGGTCCGCCAAGGGGCTCAGGATCAAGATCTCGAACGGCTCCCAGAGCACCAGGATCAGCAGGGCCACGAACGGATCCATGACCCATCCCATCCAGATGCCGGTGACGAGATGGACGCCGCTCCAGGCATCGACCAAGGTGTCGTTGCGACGCCGGTCGTTCATCCAGGCACGGAAGCGATCCAGCGAAGCCACAGGTTCGCATCACGCCCATCACACCAAACCCTTGCGCCGCCGGTCGGCGGGTGATGGCCGCCATCGCCTGCACGTGGCGTCCGCGCCTGCCCGCGCGATCAGGGTCCGAGCCAGAACTCATCCATGGCCAGTGCCGGGATCGGCTCCGAGCGGACGTAGATCAATTGCTCCTCGTTGCCGTCCTGGCCGGGGGTGCCAGGCAGGCGGCTGTACGCCACGTGGACGCTACCATCCGGGCCGATGTCCACTTGCAGGAAATCCAGGAGGTCTCGGCCAAGGCTGCCTTGGAACACGGGAATCGGGTCCGCTACCTGGACGTCCCACGTCTGGTTGCCCGCAAAGCCATCGGTCGTGGCGCCCACGTGCATGAACCAGTCGCCGCTGGGGTCCTCAGCGCCGTACCATGCCACTGCGACACCGCCCTCGGTGCCCGCTGCCAGCCAAGGCATGCGGTGGGTGCCCTTGGGGCTGATGGTGTAGGGCTCGTGCCAGGTGCCGTTGGTGTCCCGCCAGGTGACTGCGATCTCTTGGCCGCCCTCGATGTTCTGGGTCTCAGCAAGCCAAAGGTTGCCCGCCTCATCGTAGGCGCCGACGGGGTATGTGTCGTTGCCGCCGACTGGCATGGAGGACGCTTCATTGGTCCAGGTGGCGCCGCCGTCACGGCTGCAGTCGACACTGCGCATGCCCCCCATGTTGCCACCGAACAGGCAGAGTTCGACGCCGGGGTCGATTGCGACGTTGCCCAGGGCGTAGGGGACGACCTTGATGGCGTCCGGGGTCCAGGTCAAGCCATGGTCCGTGGACTTGTAGACGCGGGTGCCCATGGCTCCCGTGTTGTAGACGTAGTATGCCGTGCCATCCCCTTCGGCGCGGATCCAGTCACGGTCCACCAGGGGTGGGGCTGGCCACTTGGTGTGGTGCAGGTAATTGCCCTCAGCATCCCAGACGGTCACTTGGAAGGTGCCCGCGACCTCGATGTCGGCATAGTACACGCGGCCCTCTTCATCGATGGCGAAGTCCCCTTCGACACCGAATGCCTCCCGGACGCCCGGGGTGTCCAGAGTCTGGAAGGTCTCCCCACCGTCGCGGCTCACATACACCGGCGGGGCCGTGGTGAGGCAGCAGACGCCCGTGACGTAGATCGTGCCAGCGCCGTCCACCTCGATGGAGGGTTCTCCCAGGCCACAGTCACCGTCGTCCACGGAGTCTTGGCAACTGGTGCCGAAGCCACCGACACCGAGGTCCATGGGGCCTGCCTTGGAACCAAGATCCAATGCGGGGGAGAACCTCAACAGCGGCTCCGCCTGGTCTGGCTCAGAGGCCACCGGGGGAAGGTCTTGGACGTCGGCGCACCCAGCCAGGGTGACGCCGATCAACAACAGGGCAATCCAGCGCATAATCGGCCCAGGCTGCTCCTGCTTCTTGAAGCGTCTGTCATAACAACGACAGGCTCCAGGCCAATGAGGCGGCGATGACGCCGAACAAGCCCCCCTCGAACAAGGCGAACCCTGTCAGCCAACCGGCCGTGTGGTGGATGGGGCGATCCAACTCGTCGGCATACCATGGGTTGCTTGCCCGATACTTGGGTAGCAGCAGGATCTGCACCACCGCGGCCACGGTGTTGGCCACCAAGGCGGAGGTAAGGACAGTCCAGAACGGGGATTGGGTGCCCAACAGCGTCGTCGCCGTGACGATGAACCCGTACAGGGCGAGCCAGCTGGTGAATTCCTGTCCCTTGGTGAGGCCGACGAAGCAGGTCAAGAGCCCGATCGCTAGGCCGCCAAGAGCGAAGATGGCCACCAAGGTGATATCGGGGCCCACAAGGAGAAAAGAGGGGGGAGGGGAAAAAAGGTGACGCGTAAGCTCAGCGGCTTAGGCGGTGACGGTGTGGCGGGCCAGGCGGCTCTCGTTGAGGCCGTCCCAGAATTGCTGCACGCGGTCAAGGATGTGGGTGGCGCCCTCGAGGTACTTGGCTTCGTTGAACCAGGGCTCTTCGAAGTCCTCCTCCAGTTCCTCGTGGGTGTGGGCGGCGTGCTGGTCTTCGACCATGTCGTGCCACTTCCAGAAGCCGAGGTTCAGCTTGGCCCCGGAGGACTCGTTGTACGCTTCGATGCCAGCGATGAGCTGCTTCCAGAAGCCCGCGGCGGCCCAGTTCTCGACGGCGTAGCTGGCGCCGGCACCGACACAGGGGTCGGGGTTGCCGTACCATTCGTTGAGACCATTGCAGAAAGCGTGGGTGCCTTCGTTGCCCATGTTCCACTTGCCGATCTCGTTGAAGCCTAGCCCAAGGGGTTCGGCGAACTTCAGGAGCCACTCGAAGTGGGCAGCGGTGTGGCGGTACTTGCCGCCCTGGACAGTGCCCTCGGTGGGGACGGCGTTGGGGTCGTCCGACTCGGTGGCGCCGGGCTTGGTGAAGGACACGCCAAGCTCGTTCATCAGGATCTCCTTGCCGGAGCGGTACTGCTCCAGGGTCTGGGCGCTGAAGCACTTCAGCAACTGAGCCTGGATGAAGTAGTGGGAGAACACACTGAACTGGATGGTGAGGTCCTTGACGTCCTCGGTGGTCATCTTGCCTTCGGCGACCCACTTGCAGTATTCGTTGTTCGTCACGACGGGGTGATTGAGCACGATGTCGTTGACCTTGTTCTGGAACTCCTTGAAGTCGGACATGCTAAACGGTCCACGGAGGGGTCTCCGTATAAGCCTCACCACAGGAGGGTGGACAGGTTCACCTGCGGCCCTGCGGGCGCCGTATGTGGCTGTGGCGGGCACTATCTGCGCGACCGCAACCCTATAGTAGTTAGCCGGAGAGGCTGGTGATAGCGCGGAGGCCCGTGACTGCCTTCGGGCACTCCGGACAATCCCGCGCGACGCGGGTTCCGCATGAAATTTGAAGAGTTTACTATCAACGATGGCACATTGGATGCTATCGTCGCCATGGGCTACGAGACGCCCACGCCCATCCAAGCACAAGCCATCCCTCCGATGCTGAAAGGCCGGGACGTGGTCGGTCAAGCAAGGACTGGAACCGGAAAGACGGCTGCCTTCGGCATCCCTATGGTCGACGCCCTGCGCGACGAGCACAGCGGCATCGTCGGCCTGATCCTGCTACCGACCCGAGAACTGGCCCTACAAGTGGCAGAGGTCCTGACCGACCTCTCCAAGGCCAGCTCCCTCAGCATCGTCTCCGTCTATGGCGGCGTCGGCTTCGGCAAACAACTGTCCGACCTGGACAAGAAAGGCGCCAAGATCATCGTGGCATGCCCCGGTCGTCTCCTCGACCTGATCGAGCGCGGCGCCGCGGACCTGTCCAACGTCAAGGTCTGGGTCCTGGATGAAGCCGACCGCATGCTCGACATGGGCTTCGTGCGCGACATGCGCAAACTGGAACGCATGGTGCCTCGCCAACGCCAGACGGCGCTCTTCAGCGCCACGTTCCCGGCAGAGGTCCAGAAACTCGTCAACGAGTTCACCAACGACGCCGTGCACATCGCCGTCGATGACGGCGAAGCGACTGTCCCCCAAGCGGAACAGTTCCACACCCGCGTCGAGAAACCCCTGAAGACCAGCGCCTTGCTGCACTTGCTCCACGACGAGCAACCTGCCCGTGCCGTGGTCTTCACCCGTACCAAGCACCTGGCCAAGCGCCTCGCGATCAAACTCGTGAGCAAGGGCTGGTCCTCCGTCGCCCTCCAAGGCAACATGACCCAAGGTCAGCGCGAACGCGCCATGACCGCCTTCCGTGACGGCTCCGCCCGTCTCCTGGTCGCCACCGATGTCGCCGCTCGCGGCCTCGATGTCCAGGGCGTGACGCATGTGGTCAACTTCGACCTGCCCGACGAAGACTCCTACGTGCACCGCGTGGGCCGCACGGCCCGCAACGGCGCCGCAGGACGCGCCTTCACCTTTGTCCAATCGGACGAGGTCAAGGACTTCAAGGCGATCCAACACCACATCGGCAAGCAGGTCCCCCACATGGACGTGGAGATGGACGAATCGGCGGCACCTGACGGGCCCGACCCCAAGGTCGCCCCGAACCAACCCGTCGTCCAACAGAAACAAAGTGGCAACCAAGGCGCACAAAGCAACCCGCGCCGCCGCTACAAGCCCGCAGGCTCCGCCGGCGGCAACCAACAACGCCGGACCCAAGGCGGGGGCTCCCGTGCCCCGCGTACCGGCCAACGCACCCAGAGGCGCGCATGAAAATCCGATTCGCGGACCTTCCGCTCAATGAGAAGACCCTAGCGGCCCTCGAGGCCATGGGTTTCACCGAAACCACTCCCATCCAGGGAGAAGCCATCCCCGCACTGCTCGAAGGCCGTGACCTGATCGGTCAGGCCAAGACCGGTACCGGCAAGACCGCCGCCTTCGGCGTACCCCTCATCGAGGCGTCCCGTGAAGGCCGCCGCGGCCTTGTTCTCGCCCCGACGCGCGAACTGGCCAAGCAGGTCCAACAGGAACTGCAGGCCATCGGCAAGGGCAGCCCCGTGGACGTCATCTGTCTCATCGGCGGCGCTCCTTTCGGTGACCAGGCCCGGGCCCTGCAACGCCACCCCAACGCCATCCTCGTCGCCACCCCTGGTCGTGTCATCGACCACTTGGGTCGCGGCACCCTCGACCTGCGCGAGATGTCCATGTTCGTGCTCGACGAAGCCGACGAGATGCTCAGCATGGGCTTCGCGGATGAACTCGACCAGATCGTCGCCGCGCTTCCCAAGGAACGCCAGACGGTCCTGTTCACCGCCACCCTGGCCCCACAGATCGAGAAGCTAGCCAAGAAGACCCTCGTCGACCCCGTCACCATCCGCATGGGTGCCGGTGCTGCCCCGGACATCCGCCAAGGCTACGCCATCGTCGCCGGCCGTGACCGTGCAGACGCCGTGCAGAAGATCATCGAAGCCGAGAACCCTCGCGCCACGCTGCTCTTCGCCCGCACCCGCGCCCGCGTCGAAGAACTCGTCAACGAGCTACAACACCTGAAGGCAGAAGCCTTGCACGGTGGCATGGGCCAACCCCAGCGCGACGGTGTCATGAAGCGCTTCCGCGAAGGCAAGGCCGAATTGCTGGTCGCCACCGACGTGGCTGCCCGTGGCCTTGACGTCAATGAGATCGACATCGTCCTGCACGATGAACCGGCCGGCGACGTGGACACCTACATCCACCGCATCGGCCGCACTGGTCGTGCCGGTCGCAGTGGTGCCAGCATCGTCTTCATCGGACCTGGCAAGGTCAACCGCCTCGGTGCCGTGCGCCGCGCGGTGGGCAAACTCGAGCAATACGTCCTCCCCGACGAAGCCGAACTGGCCACGATCCGCAGCAACCGCGTCATCGCCTCCCTTGGCGACAAGGAACCCAGCGAGGGCGCCATCGCAGCATTCAAGCAGGCCATCGCCGACGGCATGGACGCAGAGGACATCGCCATGCGCGCCATCGAGGCTCTCATGATCCCGGTCCCCGAGGTCCAAGCCCCCGTCTCCAATAGCCCCAGTGCTCTCGCACTCAAGGTCGGCAAGATGGACAACGTCAGCCCCGGAGCCATCGTCGGTGTCCTCACCAACGCCGGCGGCTTGCGCGGCGAAGACGTCGGACGCATCGACATCCTCGAGAAGATGTGCGTCGTCGAAGTCCCCGCCGACCGCATCGAGCAACTCTGCGAGACCCTAGGTCGCGTCCGCCTCAGCGGTCGCCCCCTCATGCCTCGCCCGGCTGAAGACTGGCGCTTCAAGGCCCCGACGCGCCGCTGATGCCCGTGCACCCGTCCGCGCGCAGAGCTATCGGCTCTGTAGGCGGACGGGTCACACAACGTGGTCCTCGCGACCGCAAGCACTAATCGATGAGCGCCGGCTCTCCCGGGCATGAAGGCGATACTCGCCGTCCTGCTGGTTGTTCTGGCAGGTTGTGCCCAGTCCTCCGCACCTGAGGGCCTGCCCGAACAAGCCGTGGCTCCCTTGGCGATCCGCTGCCCACAGGTATCGTACCAACCCGCCGAGGCGTGCGTCGGTGTCTTGGGCAAAGAAGGCGACTCCTGGGGCGAACCATACGTGGCCGCTCATCCCGACCGCGAAGGCCTCTTCGTCATCGGGGTGCAAGGCTACGGCGCCGAGGAGGTGAATCCTGGCCCCATCCCTGGTTCTGGCTTCCTTGAGACCCGAACATCGCACTGCCCCGGCTTCGAGACCTGCCTGTTCATCACCGAAGACGGTGGCGCCACGTGGACCTCGACCGAAGTAGGCGACGGAGACCTACGGGCCGATCCCATCATCGGCTTCGTCGATGATACCATGCTCGTCGCCGCGTTGACCAACAGCGGCGGACAGTCGGCCATCAAGGTGTACCGCAGCCCCGACCTTGGGGTCACGTGGAGTGGCACTGAGTTGGGTGCGGCACCCAAGACCGACAGGCCCTGGATGAGCGTCCATGGGGACGAGGTCATGATGGTCTGGCAGACCGCCGGCAAGGCAGAGGGATGGTGGTCTCTGAGCACCGATGGCGGTGCGTCATGGGGCCCCGTCCATGAACTACCCTGCAATCTCTTTGGCAAGCCCCAATTCGCTGACGGTTGGATCGCCGCCTGCTCAAACCAGCGCGGCACCCCCGTATACAGACTCGACGGATCCGGCGCCACTCTATCCACCGTCCCATCCTCCGGCGGCACCCGCATGCTCAGCCAAGGCCTGGAAGGACACCTTTGGATGACCGTGCCAGGGGGGGCCAGCGCCTACCGCAGCGACACGGGCGGCGTCTCGTGGACGGGGCCGTTCGACATTTTGGCCGGCGTCGACCACACCCACTGGAACGGCGACTGGGTCTACTGGGCAGAAGCGCCTCCGACCGGGGGCTTACTCGTCCTCTTCACCGGCCACCCTGATTACTGCGTGTCCGGATGCGACGAAGGCCACAGCATGCCGGTCTACTTGGCGCACCTGGACCATGACGGCACACAGCTTTGGACTGAGCATTTGTTCGGCGGGGGTCCCACCCACCCCGATCGCCCAACTAGCCCTGGCTTGGAGCGACCCCTGGGTGAGTTCGGAGGCATCGCCTGCCAATACGAGGCATGCCTCGTGGCCTGGATGGCCAGCGGAGGCGTGGATTACACCTGGATCGCGCCGATCTAGGCGACCGCCTGTTGGATCAGCTCGTCAGGACGTGCACGTACTGGTCTGCGGGGTTCTCCTCTGGAGACACCGCGTCCACGAGCAGACCATCCATGCGGCGACCGTCCCAGCGGAACCACTTGGGCTTGCCATTGGCGTGCAACAACGGGAACCAGACCGTGAACGAATTCACGTCCTTGTTCTCGTTCATGGACTTCGCCCCTTCTGCAGCCAACTCCGGGGGCACCAGGTCGAACGCGTTGTTGCCAAGTTCGTCACGCCCAAGCCACGCCGCAAGTTGGGGGTCCGCGTGGTGCAAGCGCCCACTTTGACCGATCACGACGATGGCCTTGCCAACCGCGCGTTGTTCGTGCACCCAGTCGGAGGTCAGGATGGTCTCAATCTGGGGCGCCAACACAAGCTCGGAATGCTTAGGGGCCGACTTTAACGTTGGGTCGGTCCGCGCCGAGGAGATCAAAAAATGGCCCCTCGGAAACAAAAGGAGGGGGAAAGGGGAGAAGGAGGGCTCGAGAAGCCTACGCGGCGTTGGGCTGGGCCGCTTCGACGCCGCCCCAGTGCTGCCCTTGGCAGGGCTGCACGAAGTCAGCGCCTTGCGGCCTTCGCCACGCCTAAGCGGCGTTGGGCTGGGCCGCTTCGACGCCGCCCATGTTCTCGATGATCGCGTCGCCGAACTCGCTGCACTTCAGGAGGGTGGCGCCGTCCATCATGCGCTCGAAGTCGTACGTGACGCGCTTCTGCGTGATGGCTTCGGCCAGACCCTTCTGGATCAAGTCAGCGGCTTCGTTCCAGCCGAGGTGCTGCAGCATCATGACGCCGCTCAGGATGACCGAGCCAGGGTTGACCTTGTCAAGACCCGCGTACTTGGGCGCGGTGCCGTGGGTCGCCTCGAAGATGGCGTGGCCGGTCACGTAGTTGATGTTGGCGCCGGGGGCGATGCCGATGCCGCCCACGCAGGCAGCCAGGGCGTCACTGAGGTAGTCGCCGTTCAGGTTCATCGTGGCGACGACACCGTATTCGCTCGGGCGGGTCAGGATCTGCTGGAGCATGGCGTCAGCGATGACGTCCTTGACCGTGATCGTCTTGCCCGTGTTCGGGTTCTTGAAGGTGCACCAGGGGCCGCCGTCGAGTTCGACCGCGCCGAACTCTTCCTTGGCAAGCTGGTAACCCCAGTCGCGGAAGCCACCCTCGGTGAACTTCATGATGTTGCCCTTGTGCACGAGGGTGACGCTGTCACGGTCGTGCTCGATGGCGTACTGGATGGCGGCGCGCACGAGGCGGTCCGTGCCTTCCTTGCTGATGGGCTTGATGCCGAGGCCGGAGGTCTCGGGGAAGCGGATCTTGGAGACGCCCATTTCGTCGCGGAGGAACGTCATGAGCTTCTTGTTCTCGGGCGTCCCGGCAGCGAACTCGACACCTGCGTAGATGTCTTCGCTGTTCTCACGGAAGATGACCCAGTCGTGGCGCTCGGGGCCGTGGACCGGCGTCGGGACACCAGCGTAGTACTTCACGGGGCGCAGGCAGACGTACAGGTCGAGGATCTGCCGCAGAGCGACGTTCAGGCTGCGGATACCGCCGCCGACGGGCGTCGTGAGGGGGCCCTTGATGGCGACCTTGTATTGGCGGACGCCTTCGA
Organism: Thermoplasmatota archaeon; assembly: GCA_041566495.1. Taxonomy (GTDB): domain Archaea; phylum Thermoplasmatota; class E2; order JACPAO01; family JAHFTW01; genus JBFGSX01. Next base: position 20,140 of record JBFGSX010000001.1, on the reverse strand, counting down.
GGGTGGCTTCCGGGAGCCACTCGCCGGTCTCGTTGAACGCCTTCTCGCCAGCAAGGACTTCCATCCAGGCGATCTTGCGGTCGCCGCCGTAGGCCATGGCCACAGCGGCATCGAGGACGCGCTGGCTGGCCGCCCAGATGTCGGGGCCGGTGCCGTCGCCTTCGATGAAAGGGATAACAGGGTTGTTCGGGACGACGAGGGTGCCGTCTTCTTGCACCTTGATCTCGGCGCCGTCTTCGGGGACAGTGAAATTCCAGGCCATGTGCTTCAACCGCGGCTCAGGTGGTCCGATTTATAGCGGTTGGGGAGGGCCCATTGGTCGATTCCGGCGCCCTCCCTGGGGCCCAGCCCGATGGAAGCACCCATGAAGCCGGCCCTGGATGGGAGTGGCATGCATGTTCCCGTCTTCACCTATGGCTCCTACATGGACCCCGACGTCCTGCGTCGTTTCGGCGCAGACCCCGGCGCCGCCACGCGTTCCACGCTGCCCGGTTGGCGCCTCACCTTCACGCCGCACGCGAACATCGTCAAAGACCCCGAAGCTTCCGTGGAAGGGTTCCTGTTCTCCATGCCCCACGCTGAGCTGGACAAGTTGTACGGCCCGCAAGGATTCGTCACGACGTACAAGCCCGTGCCTGTCATCGTACACGCGGAACCAGGCCGGGCCGCAGCGTTGACGTTCGTCGAAGATGCACCGGAGCAGGCACCGGACGGCAACTACCTGGATTCCTTCCTGGCCATCTGCGGGCGCCTGGGCCTACCGGGCGCCTACCTCGATGCCGTCCGTTCGCAGGCGGAAGCATTGGTCCGTGGGACGCTGGCCTAGGTGCAACCGCATCTTCACGTCGGCCTCGCTGCGTGGAGCAACAGCCACTTCGACCACATCTTGTACCCCCTGCGCACGCTGCACCGGGAATGGCTGCCTCGCTACAGCATGGTCTTCGATGTGGTGGAGGCAGACGTCCTGTATCACCAGGAGCCTGAGGCTGGCACGCTCGAAGATTGGATCGCACAGACCCCTGAGGGCTTCCGGTTCCTCCCCAAGCTCAGCAAGGCGGCCACTCACGAAGGCTACGACGACGCGGCACTGGATGCCGCTCGGGGGGCTTTGGATACTCTGACGCCGCTTCGTAACGCCCGGCGCTTGGGTCCTACGTTGGCCCAGTTCCCCCGTGCCTTCGGACCAGAGCACATCGATTGGCTGGAATCGCTGCTCAAAATAGCCCCGACGGAGGGGCTGGCCATCGAGTTTCGCAATGCCGCCTGGTTCACCCCAGAGACCGAAGATCTCCTGCGCCGGCACGGGGTCGCCCTATGCTGGGGCACTTACGACAAGGCGTTGGCCCCGGCCTGGGACACTGGCTCGTTCCGCTACATCCGTTTCGTGGGCAACCTCGTCAGGCGCAAAGGCCGCTGGGTCACCCAACGAGACCGCTTGGATGACGTCCTGGAGATGCGCTCCCGCAGCGATCCCGCCGTCGAGACCTTCGCCATCGTCACCAACCGCTTCGAGGGCAACGCCGTGGACTCCATGCCCCGCATCGCAGCGGCGCTTGGCGATCTGACACTGGCCAAACGCTGCACCAGGGCTCCGGCTCAGCCCTTGTTCCCGGACCCGGTGCCTCGCTCCCCGTGACCAAACAAGCCAAAAACCCCCATCCACAACCAGGATGCATGGCCATGCTGTACACGCTGGATGTCGAAGACCGCCCGGGCACCCTGGGTGATGTCGCCCAAGCCCTCCACAAGGCGGGCATCAACATCGACGCATTCAGCGCCGGCCCTGGCGGTCTGCGCATCGTCACCGGCGACGACGAAGCCACCGGTAGCGCCCTCAAGGCCGCAGGCATCACGTTCACCCAGGAAGAGGTCATTGAGATCGAACTCCCGAACGAGCCCGGCGAACTGGCCCAGGTCGCCAAGGCCCTCGGCGACAAGAAGGTCAACATCCACGTCTCCTTCGGTGCCGCCAAGGGCCAAGACGGGGGCTCCATCTACATCGGCGTCGACGAAGTCGACCTCGCTTGGGAAGCCCTCGAGAACCTCGCCGACGCTTAGACGCTGACGCCTGGGGTGCTGACCAGCAGCCCCGCTTCCGGTCGGCCATCGGGCTTGCCCGCCAAGACATTGGCCAGATTGCCCAGGAAGAACGTCCACCCCTCGCCTAGCGCCTGGAGGGTCGGTTCGTCGTCGGGCACGTCACTGTGGACCAGCTTCAGGTCCGTGCCACCGTTCTCGACGTTAAGCACGAACCTGACCGTGGTCTGGCGGGGGCCTACCGCCCACGGGTATTGGATCGTGTTCACGTCGCACTCCACGTACTTGCCCTCCTGCACCATGTCCGCCTTGCCCTGAGCCAAGGCCTCGGCCGTGTGGTGGAACTCGTACTGGAATTCGCCGCCGATGTTGGGGTCGCTGGTGGCGGACGTCGTCCACCACGTACACAGGGTCTTGGCGTCTGTGAGGGCCTTGAAGATCGCGTGGGGCGGGGCATCGAAATGATGGTGTTGGATGATGTCGGGCATGGGGTCCACCGTGGGTGGGCTGCACTGGGCAGCTTGACCCCTGACCCCGAGGTGCAAGGATGAGTGTTGGGTAGGCATCCGGCGAAACAGCGCCCGGGGAGGGTTTCCCCGCGCTTTTGCGGGCCCTAGTCGTTATGCGGTGGAGGCGATGGCGGCGCCATGTCCGAGCACCGATTGCCCACCTCCGTGAGCCCCACGCACTACAAGCTCCACTTGACGGCTGACCCCGCCAAGGAGGCGTTCACGGGGCACGTCACCATCGACGTGGACGTCCACGACGCCACGGACGCCATCGTGCTCCACGCCGACAAACTGGACATCGCGGAGGCGGCAGTGGAACAGGGCGAATCGTGGACCGCGCAAGCATCTCAAGACGGCGACCGACTGACCCTGACCCTGCCCCAGGCACTGGGCACGGGCAAGGCCCAGATCCGCATCGCCTTCAGCGGCAAGGTGCGCCACGACATGGCTGGCCTCTACCTTTCCAAGGACGGCGAAAGGGCCTGCCTGGCCACCCAATGCGAAGCCACCGATGCCCGCAGCATCGTGCCCTGCTGGGACGAACCAGCGCACAAAGCGGCATGGACCTGGACCGTCACCGCCCCCTCCGGACTCACGGTACTGACCAATGGCGCAACGGAATCGGTCGACGACGACGGCACCAACGCTACCCACACCTTCACCACCACTCCCAAGATGTCCAGCTACCTCATCGCGTGCTGCATCGGTGACTTCGCCAACAGCACCGAGACCTCCGCCCGGGACACGCCGTTCCAGGTCTGGGCCATGCGGGGTCAAGAACAACACGGCGACCATGGCAACCAATTGGCCGCCAAGATGCTCCCCTGGTACGAGGACTACTTCGGGCAACCCTACGCGTTCGGAAAGTACGATCAGATCGCCGTCCCCAGTTTCGCCTTCGGCGCCATGGAGAACGCCGGCTTGGTCTTGTTCCGGCCGAGCCTGGTCCTGCTTGATGAGAAGACCGCCTCCTGGGACGACCGGCGCAGCGTCGCTCTCGTGGTCGCCCACGAATTCGCTCACATGTGGTTTGGGAACCTCGTCACCATGGCCTGGTGGGATGACCTATGGCTCAACGAGGCGTTCGCCGAATGGATCGCCCACAAGTGCGCGGACGCCATGGACCCCAGCCTCGACGTCTGGGTGCCGTTCCGACAGCGCGCCGCCGGCGCCCTGTCCACCGATGCCCTCGGCTCTACCCACGCCATCTACCACCCCGTCAAGACACCCGAAGAAGCACAGGAGATGTTCGATGCCGTCACCTACGGCAAAGGCAGCGCCGTCATGCGCATGCTCGAATCCTACCTAGGCGAAGAGGCGTTCTGCGAAGGCCTACGCTCGTACATGGCTGAGTTCCGCCTCAATAACGCTCAAGGCAAAGACCTCTGGACGCACCTGGCCAAGGCCAGTGGCCAGGACGTCGCAGGCATCATGGGTGACTGGGTCAAACAACCCGGCCACCCCACCATCACCTGCCAATGGGACGGTACGTTGGAACTGCACCAATACCGCACCACTTCCTCGCCCCTCATCGGCGATCAATCCGGTGCTTGGCGGGTCCCCCTCGTCATCCGTTACGCCGACGACGCGGGCACCCACGAGCACCGACACTTGATGACCGAGGTCAATGAGACCGTAGACCTCAATGTCCAGGGCACGCTGAAGTGGCTGTGGCCCAACGCCGAAGACGGCGGCTTCTACCGCGTGCAATTGGACAACGTCCTCTTGCAACAGACCCTACACCACGTCTCCGAACTCGCAGCCCCTGAGCGCGTGGCGCTGCTGCGGGACATGTGGATGCAGGTGCGGGCAGGCAAGCAGCACATCGAACCGTTCCTCGCCACCGTCGAAGCGACCCTGGATGGCACGGCCCACTACGAGGTCGTCGAGTTCCAAGTGGGCATCGCCCGCATGCTCGACGGTCTCCTGCACGGCCAACCGGAACAGGCCACGTTCCGCCAATGGCTCGCCGCCCGCCTGCACGCAGCCTGGGCCGACGCTCCCGCCAAGACCGACGCTGACCGGCAACGCCGCGCGGCGCTGCTACGGGCCGTCGGTGCGGTGGCCCTCCACCCGCCGGCCGTCGCTGCCGCCCGTGAGCTCGCCGACAAAGAACGCCAAGGGGATGCCTCCGATGCGGAACTGGCCACCGTGGCCGTCGCTGTCGAAGCAGCCGCCGGAGACGTGAAGACCCTCGAAGAACACATGGCGGTCTACACCCAACGGCGCGACGGCACTGCCAGTCCCCAAGAGGTCGAACGCTATGTCTACGCCCTGCCCCAATACCGGGACCCCGCAGCCGTGGAACGCATCTTGCGATTGCTCGCCGATCAAGGCATCGCTGCCCAAGCAGAAGGCCCCGTGCTGCGCGCCATGCTGGTCTCCCCCGCTCCCCAAGCCGCCGCCTGGGAACACCTCAAGGCCACTTGGGACGAGACCACCGCGCGCCTCGGCGAAGCTTGGCTTGGAATCATCGTCGAAGCCTGCGGCGAACTCCCTACGGCCTCGGCCCAAGAGGTCATCGACTTCATCGAGCCTCGCCTCGAGGGTCGTGCGGGACAATCCTGGATGCGCGCCAAGGAGCGCCTGAGCGAGCGCGCGGAACTGGAACACCGCATCGGGCCCGGCCTCCGCCAATGGGTGGCCACCCTCGCCCTGTCGACGCCTGACGTCCGCGCCTGAAGCCCCTGGGACCAGGGCCTACGTTCAAGGCCAAGGGCGGCGTGCGAGTCCACATGGAAGGCATCCCGATGTCCAAGTCCGCGACCACCCTCAGTCGGCTCGTGCAGCCAGATGAGGCCAACGTCTACGGCAACGTCCACGGTGGTGCGATCCTGAAGTACATCGACGAGGCCGCTGCGGTGGCTGCCTGGCGCCATTGCCGCCAACCCAAGGTCGTCACCGCCAGCTTCGAACGGATGTCGTTCAAAGAACCGGTCTTCGTCGGGGACATCCTGCATGTCCACGCCACCGTCCGCCACACGGGACGCACCAGCATGATCGTCGGGGTCCGGGTCGAAGCCGAAGACCCCCCGACGGGCAATGTCCGCCACGTCGGCAGTGCCCACGTCACCTTCGTCGCCTTGGACAAATCAGGCAAGCCCACCGCGGTCCCGCCCGTCGTCGCCGAGACCGAACGGGACGCTGAACGAATGGCCCGCGCCAAGCGCATCCACGAAGCGATCCGTGCGGCATTGGCCGTGAAGTAGGTCCCAGCAAGGCTTTTCGAGCCTTGGTCCGATGGGCGCCTCGGTTTTCGAAGATCCGCCCAGGGGGGTGGGCGGGTTTTCGATGATCGCCCCGCGCGCCCTATATTGGCTGCGTGGGAGTCCTGGCCATGCACTTGTTGACCCGACCCCGTCACCTTGCCTTCACCCTGACTGTGTTCCTCCTTGCCGGTGGCACCATCGGCGCCGTGGGGCTCAGCAACGCCGAGGCGGCCGAGCCCGAGGGCTCGTTCTCGTTCGCCGCCCCGAAGGCCGGCGACGAAGCCCGCTACACCATCACGGGTGGCTCCCCGAGCCGCATGGGCCAGTACAACTTGTCCTGGCTACCGGACGAACAGGTCCTGCTGGCCGATGGCACTCGCGCATGGTACAACGCCGTCCACGTGGTCGAGAACACAGCCAACGGCAAGCACACCACTGACCTGGTCTGGTACCTGGCCCCTGGAAGCCTGGACGCTGTTGCGTCTGCTGCCCTGGTATCGTCTACCACCGTCCAAGACGGCACCCAAATGGACATGCAGCAGCGTTACCTCCGCTTCGAACCCCACGTCGGCGCCATCCCTTGCGGACTCGTCGCACCATGGCAAGGCACGACCGTCGCCGTGGCCAAGCAGACGTTCCCGGGAGTCTCCTGCTGGGGTGCGGTCCGTGCCATGGATGCCATCGGCCACTACGTCACCGCCGGACACATCGAAGAGACAAACACGATGGTGGTGGAGGCCCACCGCGGCGGTCTTGCCATGACGTTCTGGTATCAGAGTGGCATCCCATACCCCGTGCGCATCGTCGAAGCGGGCGCCACGGAAGCGGTCTGGACACTGGAGGCCTATGCCCGGGGCAATGCAGACGTGCGGCTCCAACCAGACACGCCCCGCGCCATGGGTGTCCCGCACCTCCGAACAGCACCGATGCCGGCCTGGGGTATCGACAGCACCGGAGTAGACCTGCCTGTGTCCCCGCAAGACGCATGGCAAGCTGCGTTGGATGATCCGTCCTACGAGACTCTACGGGACTACTTGGCCACGCACCCGGATGCCTACGTCCGGGGCCTGAGTTCCGGACACTTCCACGATGTGGACCGAGGGGACGTCTGGCACTACTGGAACTTCGACGTGACCGACGGTGACGAATGGATCAGCCTCCACGCGCGCTTCATCACCCAAGACAACGACCTGGTCACGCCCCTCGACCGCCCAGGTACTTGGGACTTCAGCGACCGCGGCATCGAGGATGCCCGCGGCTACTCCCACCCGAAGCCCCAGGCCGCGCCGGCGCGCATGCCCACCTTGGCCTCTATGCTGGCCATCTGGGAGAAACACCGCGGCCCAGACTACCAACACACTCCCGGAAATGCCGTCCGGACCTGGATCCGCTGCGGGGAGACCTGCGATGAAGCCATCGTGCAAGTGACCGCCGGGCACGACGCATACACGCGGGACCACAGGACCGTGGCTTACGTGGTCAACGATTACACCGATCAATACCAGGCCAGTCATGTCCAATGGGACACCCGTGCAGGTTCCTTCATCCTGACCCGTTACGTGGAACACACTCAGGATTGGTACGCCGAAGGCAGCACCCCTCCGGCGCCCCCTGTCCAAGCCTCCGCCATGAGCCTATCCCGGTTCGACCCTGGACCGATGCTGAGCGCTCGTGAGGTCGCCGTGGCCGGCGCGGGGGCTCTCATCGCCGGCCTGGTGTACTTCCTCCACCCCCTTCTGAAGACCTCCTTCATGGGGCTGTTCAGCCGCATCAAGACCCCGGAGTTGCTGGAGAACCCTCAACGCCGCCGTCTCATGGACCACATCGAAGCAGAACCTGGCATCCACCAGCAAGCACTGGTGCGCAGCCTCGGCATCGGACAAGGTGCCGTGGAGCATCACCTTCACAAGTTGCACGAAGGCGGGCTCCTCACCGTCCACAGAAGTGCAGGATACACCTGCTACTTCCCCAAGGCGACCGACCGCCACGTTCTGGCAGCGGCCCCGGTCCTCAAGAGCGCCGCCGCCCAACAGATCATCGCGCACATCCGAGCGCACCCTGGCTCACTGGCGGTGGATGTCCGCAATGAGATCGGCATCAGTCCCAGCACCATGCACTACCACCTCAAGCGCCTCAGCGACGCCGGGGTCGTGCGGGTCCAGAAGGCTGGCAACGGCACCATCCTGCAACTTGGACCGGCTGCCGCCTAAAGGAACGGTTCCGGCATGTCCCACTCACGTGCCCCTGCGGCGGCGAACAAGACGTCGAGCGGCGCGCCCAAGTGGGTCCCCACGCACCACGTGGACCACGCTACCTCCGACGACGCTTGGTGCTCCACGGAGAACCGGAACCATGGAGCCTCCCCGCCGCTGCCCGAGTGGGAGAGCACCATGTCTCCGAACAACAACATCTGGCTCAATCCCAGCGTCGCGATGCTGTCAACGATGAGCCCCCCCGCGCTTTCGGGGCCGTGCCCGAAGTCTGCTTCGTACGCCCATGTGCCGGTCTCTGCCCAACCATCGTGGCCGCACATCGTCGTGGTCCAGCCCGCCCTGGACGAACCCCATTGAATGTGGGTCTCGCCGACCCGAACACCATTGGGGGCTGTCTGAGAGTAGTCGACGATGACGTCTCCCACCAACGTCCACGCGGGTCCCGTGATGCGCGTGTTTGGAGGAAGCGGAACGTAGAGGAGGGAGTAACCGTCGGCAAGGAACGCGTCGAAACCGGACGCCACCACGGGCTCCAGGTAGTCCGGCCGCTCCGGGTTCGTGGGCTCGTCGATGACGTAATTGACGACACCCTCGCCTTCGCATGCGATGGCGATGCGCACCATGCCATCCGGTCCAACGGGTATGGTGAACGACCTTGGCATCGCCTCATACCACTCTACTTGGCCCATGGAAGGGGGGGCCTCCGATGCGTGGGCGCCTCCAGCCACCAAGCGGGTCGGAATCAGGCCTCCAGGGGAATCCGCAAAAGAGGCGATGAGGAACGATGTGGCGTTGGGGACGTCATGGGAGAATGTGAGCACGACCCTACTTGCGGATGCATTGTCCAAGCGGGCAGGGAACGTGTATGCGAAGACGTTCTGCTGGCTGGCACAGCGCCCCACTAGGACCCGAGCGTCTCCGGTCTCGTTGTTGTCGGAGCCTAGCAAGTGCAAGGACTCGGGGTTGATGCCTCCATAGATGGGCACGGTGGGGTCGGGTCCTTCGAGGACCGGAACGGGAGCCTCGGCACAGCCAGCCAAGACGATGAGGGCCACGACGAGCCAACGCATGCACGGCCCACCAGGCTTCTCCTTTACAGGTCTTCCTGGGATGATGTTGAAATGAAGCGCCGTCACCCGTAAATCCCAGGCCAGGCTCGCGCACCCGATGAGCGACGCCCCCCTCGGGACCATGGCCGGACCCGACAGCCGCATTGAAGCCGACTCCATGGGTGAAATGGAGGTCCCGATCGACGCCAAGTGGGCCGCGAGCACCCAGAGGGCGATCCTCAACTTCCCCGTCGCCGGCCACGGCATGCCCGCCGAGTTCGTCAAGGCCGTGGGCCTCGTCAAGTGGGCCTGCGCCCTGGCCAACAAGGACCTGGGCGAACTGCCTGAGGCCAAGGCCGATGCCATCGCGGAAGCCGCGTTTTCCATCTTCGAAGGCGAACACGGGGAGCAGTTCCCCGTCGACGTCTTCCAGACCGGCAGCGGCACCTCCACCAACATGAACGCCAACGAGGTCGTGGCCAACATCGCCAGCGGCATCCTCGGCGAGAACGTCCACCCCAACGATGACGTCAACCGTGGCCAGAGCAGCAACGACATCATCCCCACCACCATGCACGTGGCCGCCGCCCAGGAACTCAAGTACACCCTCATCCCCGCCTTGCAGTACCTGCGCGACTGCCTGACGGAGAAGGCCACCGAGTTCGACGATGTGGTCAAGATCGGCCGCACCCACCTCATGGACGCGGTGCCGATCCGCCTGGGCCAAGAATTCAGTGGCTACGCCCGTCAGATCCAACTTGGCATCGAGCGCATCGAATCCGCCATGCCTGGTCTCCTGGAACTCGCCCAAGGTGGCAGTGCCCTCGGCACGGGCCTCAACGCCCACCCTGAATTCGGCGCCAAAGTCGCCGAGTACCTCTACCAAGCCACCAACCTCGAATTCAAGGAAGCCGAGAACCACTTCGAAGCCCAAGCCGCTCGCGATGCCTACGTCTTCCTCGCAGGTGCCCTCGACACGGTCGCCGCGTCCTTGATGAAGATCGCCAACGACATCCGCCTCATGGCCAGCGGCCCTGCATGCGGCCTAGGTGAACTGCAACTCCCTGCTATCCAACCCGGCAGCAGCATCATGCCCGGCAAGGTCAACCCGGTCATCTGCGAAGCCGTCGTCCAAGTGGGCGCCCACGTCACCGGCAACAACACCGCCGTCCGCATCGGTGGCCAATGGGGCCAACTCGACCTCAACGTCATGCTCCCCATGATGGCCCACAACATGCTGGAATCCATTCGCTTGCTGAGCAACATCAGCACCGTCTTCGTGGACAACTGCCTGGCCGGCACCACCGCGAACAAGGAGAAGGCGGAGAGTTACGTGGAGCAGTCCATGAGCATGGCCACCGCCCTCAACCCGCTCATCGGGTATGACAAGGCCGCCACGATCGCCAAGACCTCCTACAAGACCGGCCGCACGGTCCGCGACCTGGCCTACGAGATGTCTGGCCTCAGCAAGGAAGAAGTGGACGCCGCGCTCGAACCCCGCAAGCAGACCCAGCACTGAAGCGGGCTCCTACCACGATTCGACACGCACTCTACCCTCTTCTTCGAGGATTCGAAGGTCGCTCCAGGCGTCCTATAACCCTCATTAGGGGTCAGGGATGTATGGCCTCGATGCGGTTTCCTGTCGGCCGGCTTCCGATCGCCCTTCTCATCATGCTCTTGGTGAGCGTCGGCCTTGGCACCGGCATGGCGTCCACGGGCGACGAACGCGCTGCGTCGATGACTGTGGCCGAGCCGCGCATCGGCGACCGTGGCGCCTACAAGATCACCCTCACTGGGCCGTGGCAATCAGGCTACCAAGGGATCAGCGACAGTGAACCCGATTGGCGGACGCCTTGGACCTACATGCGCTTCTCGTGGCAGCAAGAGCAGGTCTTCGACGAGCGTGGTGCGTTGCTCGAGGCGGCGGTCCTGCAGGTCGTCAAGACGGAGTGGGACTTCGATCTGTTCAGCGACACGTGGGACCTTGTCGACGGGCAAGAGTACCGGCGTTTTGCGGGTGATGAAGACTTGTCCTATGGTGCGTCGGGAGTATGGGGAGGCGCGCCGAGTTGGATCGGTGAAGAACCTGCCCGGATCCAGCTCCAAGAAGGCCTATCCATCGCCTATGACTGGCAGCAATACGGCTCCTTCAGGGACGACTGCGTCGCCGGGCGCGTCTTTGCAGGCAGCCAACTCGTAGTCGGCACGTCGTTCCCCCTCAGCAATTCCTGCCTCAACATGGCCTCCTCGTTCCGCTATGGGCTCAGCACGGACGTGGCTGAGGAAGGACGCCGAGTCCAGGTCATGGGCGTCCAGCAGGTTGCCGGCGTGGCGGCGATGCACGTCGTGATCGGGGAGCAACACCACTGGTATGTGCCTGGGCTCCCGGTCCCTTTGAGGGTGGAACAAATCCACGAGGACGGCAGGCTCGCCCGCCTCGACCTTTCGGGCTTCGCCCGTGGCGACCGGCCCTTGCCAGACCCCCAGCGGGCAGCGCCGATGCCACCCATGCGACAGGCGAGCATCCAGCCATGGGGCCCCTCCATGGGTGCCGTCGAAGCCGATTTCGACGGTCAAGCCGCGTGGACCCGCGCCCTGGCGGATGCCTCTCTGCAGCGCTTCATGGAACGCCCCGACGCCTTCGTCCTGGCTTCCGAGCGGAGTCTGCGGACGACCGCAGATTACGACGTCACCGAATGGGCCTTCACGGTCACCGATGGCCCTTCAGCGTTGCAGGTCGAAGTGACCCAGGAGAGGCCCGTCGCGGCGCGGGACTGGCCGGCTGCTCTACGCGAGGCTGTCGCCGAGTACACGGTCAGCGTCGAACCCTGGGTGCGCTGGAGCGGCACCTACGTGCCCAGCAAATCACAGCTACCCCGTGCCGCGCCCACCGTCGAGGCCGTCGCACAGCGCTGGATCGACTATGGCGGGCAGGGAGAACTGAACTCGTGGGGCCACAGATTGACCTGCTTGGGCAACGACAGGGGATGCTCTGATGCGCGCTACGTGGTCACCGCTGGAGAAAGGCACACGCAGGCCTACACCACCGAGAACTTCGCGGCCGGTGAGACCGGCTTGGATGCCATCATCGACTACCTGGACGCCAGTGGCCTCGACGTCGTCGGCTACACTCGGATGGATTTCGGCGGGGCCGGTCTCGTGGTCCCTGATGCGGTGGCCGCGGACAGCACAGCCCCACCCTTGGACGACACCCCCGCGGGGGCTTCCTGGCTCAGTGCCGGTGTGGCGGCTGGTATCGGTGCCTTCAGCGTGCTTGCCGGATTGCTGTATGCGTTCTGGCCGACCCTGAAAGCGGCGCCATTGGCGTTGTTCAGTCGGCTGCAGAAGCCCAAGCTCCTCGAACACCCGACGCGGCAGATGATCGTCGATGCGGTGGCCGGTCAGCCGGGCATCCACTTCAACGAGCTCCGTCGCGTCACCGGCTTGGCCAATGGTACCCTGCGCCATCACATCGACCACTTGCTGCGCAATGATCTGCTGACCAAACGCAGCACCGAAGGCTACACTTGCCTCTTCTTGAAGAGCATCGATCGCAACAGCATGGAGGCCGCTCCGGTGCTGCGCTCCAAGGGGGCGCAGGCGGTCTTGGCGTCGATCCGCAAGGAGCCAGGCGTCACAGGAAAGGCCGTCGCAGAGCGGCTTGGGCTCAGTCCTGCCACCGTCGCATACCACGTGAAGCGACTGCAAGGAGCGGGCGCCGTCCGTGCCGAACGGGTGGGGCGGCGGGTCTTCCTGACGGCCTGAGGTTTCGACGACTTGGCTAGCGCTGCTAAATAGCGCTGAGTCGGCTGAACCACTGATGCGGCGAGTCGTGCATGCACTGCTGGTCTCCGTGGGCGCGATGATCCTGCTGGTCGGCACCAGCCTGGCCGTACCCATCGAAGAGGTGTCGGTGCAGACCCGGGCACTACAGGGCGGAGACGTGGCGGCGTACAGTGTCACGTACGAAGGGGACTGGCGCTACGAGCATCACACCGAGGGCGAGCCAAGCCAAGGCCCCCGGTTCCAGGTGCTGCCCCCTGAAGGTGTCCGTGGCTCCGACGGACGCCTCATCCAAGCCCATCCGGTGCTATGGCACTCTGAAGGCACGACCCTGCACCCCGGGGACACATGGTACGACTCAGAACTGCGCCGCTGGTGGCTTGAGGGTGACGTCGTCGCCACGGAGCAGGTCAAGCACCAGGTCCGAGGCGTGCTGGCCGAGATGCACCGGTCTGTCACATACGATGCCCACCGCGACTGCCTGCTCTCTGGCCCGGGCTCGTCTCACACCACGCCCGGGTGCACCCTGCCCGGCATGCGCGTGAGCCTACCCCCGGGGCCCCTGGTGGCCTCGCAGGTCGTGGAGCAAGGGCTACGACTGAAGCACATCCACGCGCCGGGCAGCATCACCATGGATTGGTGGTACGCCGCCGATATCCCGGTCCCCGTCACGTACAAGTTCACCGCCCTGGGCCCCGCTCAGGAACCCCGCACGGCCACCTACCACCTCACCGGCTTCCAGCATGGCCAAGCAGGCCAAGCACCCCAACCCAGCGCCATCGTGGCGCCACCCATCCACAGGGCCCCGATGGAGACATGGGGTCTGCTAGACACGGGCATCGACCACCCGTTCCGGCTCAGCCAAGCGTTCGACGAAGCAGTGCGCCACAACACGTTCGCAGGACTGCGGGACTGGCTCCGCTACCACCCCCAGGGGTACGTCTTCCGCGCCGACTACCAGCAGCAAGCCGATGGCTCCGAGACCAGGCACTCCTGGGAGCTCCACCTTAGTGATGGGCGAGAAGGATACAGCGTCCGCATCAGTCAGAACGAAGGGGAGGTCCTGCCCTTGAGTGGTGTCCGCGTGCAACCCATCGAGACGTCCAGTCTCGCCCCCGCGGCGCCCCCCAGGCACCTCGTGGGCCACGTGCCCACGGTCGCCTCCGTATGGGAACGCTGGGGCCAACACGTCACGGCGCAGGAACGCCACGCCGGCGCCAATGCCTGGAGCTTCGAGATCCTCACCGACCGGAACGGAGACCCCGTCGTGCGCGTCGCCGGGGGTCATACCCAGAACCTGCGCTGGGGGCCTGCGGGCTTGCCCGTCGTGGATCTGGCACATGGCGAAGAGGCCACCCTCATCACCCTGGACGGTCAAGGAGAGACCCAACGCTTCGAACGGCGCTCCACCGGACCTGTACAGAGCATGCCGGCCCCCGCCGCGGCTGAACCCCTCACGGTCGCGGGCTATGCCGCCACGGGCTGGGCCCTGCCAAGCACAGGCCATGGTGCCCGCATGGGCATCGCCGCGTCCTTGCTGGGCCTCGCCTACCTTGGTTGGCCCACGCTCAAAGCTGCCGGCCTAGCGTTGTTCAGTCGCCTCCGCCCTGACGAGCTCCTAGAAGACCCGACCCGGGCCACCATCATGGATGCCCTCGAAGCCGATCCGGGCCTCCACTTCCGCGCCCTGTGTGAACGCCTTGGCGCCAACCCGGGGCGCATCCGGCACCACCTGCACAAGCTCCAGCAAGCAGGGCTCATCAGGGCCCGCCAAAGCCCCGGCTACACGTGCTACTTCCCCGCCGCCACGTGTCGGGCGGTCCTCGACGCGGGGCCTTTGCTGCGCTCCGAGGGTGCCCGGCATATCCTCGCGGCCCTCCGGCAAACCCCCGGTGCTCGCTCCAAGGACCTGGCAAGTGCCGCAGGTCTGTCTGCTGCCACGGCCACCTACCACCTCAAGCGCTTGCAGGACGCGGGCTTGGTCGCTGCACAACGGGATGGACGCTCGGTCCGTATGCGGCTCACCCCGGGAGGCCAACAAGCCACCCAAGGGCTGGGCATCGCCTAGACGATGGGGTTGGTCAAGCGGACGTGCCCCACGAGCTCCGCGACCATGGTCTGGCCCGCCAGCATGGGGCCGACGCCCTCGGGGGTGCCCGTCAACAGCACGTCCCCCTCGCGAAGGGTCACCCATTTCGAGGCGTGGTCCAGCAACGTGGGGACGTCCCATGACATCCCACGCGTGTGCCCATCTTGTTTGACTTCGCCATCAAGGCTGAGGCGCAAGCGTTGGTCGTCGAGGTCCTTGGCGGGGACCCATGGGCCGAGGGGCAAGAAGGAATGGAATCCCTTGGCCATGGCCCAGGGGTGCCCGTTCTTCTTGGCCTCCGCTTGCAGGTCGCGGGCAGTGATGTCCACGGCCACGGTCATCTCGGCGGGGCGGCCACGGTGGTCGATGCGTACGGCCAGTTCCACTTCATGATGGACGGCGCCGATGCCCTCCGGCAGGTGCACGGCTTCGCCATCTCCGACGATGGCCGAGTCAGGTTTCCAGAACCAGATCGGGGACGTCGGCGTGCTGCTGCCCATCTCCGCGGCGTGCTTGGCGTAGTTCTTGCCCACGCAGAGGATCTTCAACGTCTCACCCGAGGGTGCGTTGGGGGGATTGGTAGGACGGGCCCAGGACTTCCTGCACCACGCGCTTGGTGTCGTCGGGGAAGTCGCGGTCGCGCATCCACAGCAAGTAGTCCGTGTGGTCCTTGGCGGGCTGGTCGCGGTGCTTGCCAAAACCGAAGCGGACCGTGCCGTCCCGGTCCTTGTAGAAGCGGTGGCCGTGGTCGAGCCAGCTGCGGACGTCCGCATCCGGATTGAAGTGCTGGTGGAGGTTGCCGACGATCAGGCCGTCGACCTTCTCAGGCAAGACGTCGGCATGGGTCTCCAATTGGCGGCGCAGGACGTCCACCATCGCGGCTGTGTCGGCCTCGCTGCGGTGGGCGTCGTCAAGTGGTGCGCCGACGTAGCGGCGGTAGCACGCCTCGAGGCGATGGGAGTTGACGTTGCGCTCGATCTGCAGGGTGTCGATGCAGGGATGGTCGGGGGCGAGTCCGGTCTGGCCAGCGGCGATCAATTCGTTGTGCAAGAACTGCACATCGAAGCGGTGGTTGTGGGCGATCAGCACGGTCCCTTCGACGAGCTTCTGGATGCGCACGGCGTAATGGGAGAAGGCGGGCTTGTCGGCCACCATCTCATCCGTGATGCCGTGGATCTCGGTGTTGTCGGCAGGGATCTTGATGCCGGGGTTGACCAGACGCGACCAGCGGGCCTGCTCGTTCAGTCCCTCATCGAGTTCGATGAAGCAGAATTCGAGGATCTTGTCCTTGTCAGGGTCGGTCCCCGTGGTCTCCAGATCGAACGCGACCAGTTTCACAAGCGGCCCAGGGGAGGCCGACTCAAAAGGTCCGCCTATGCCTCGCCGCTCGCCAGCGACCAACCCGGTGGCGCCGGGGTCACCTGGAAGACCGTGACGAAGAGGGTGAAGCGCTGCTCGAACGCCGGCCATACCTCGTCTGGGACGAGACTCACTTGGAGGTCGGTGGCGTTCGCCCAGCCCCCAACGTCGGCGTCCTGCACGTGGACCAGCAAGGGGCTCGAACCAGCACCGCTGAGAGTGCGGTTGTCATCGATGGTGAGGGTCCAGCGGAACCGGGTAGGTTGGGCCGGTTCCACGCTGTCGGACCACACCGCTTCGATGACCATGGTCTGCATGAGCTCCCGTGTGGCCACGTCGAAGACGCATGTGCAATTGCCCATACCCGCCTGGTGCTGGCCGTCCTTGCTTGCGTCGTCCGCAGGGCCCAACGACAACGGGATGAAGCCGGGGAACGTGTCCGTGACGTTCTGGGGCACAGGAGGCACGTCCCGTAGCATCACAAGGCGAGGCTTGGCGGTCTCCCCAGCGACGACGACGACGATGGCACTGGCCGGGTCGTATTCGGCGTGGGTGGCGGTGATCTCGTACGTGCCCGGAGGTATGTTGTTGAAACTGAAGCCGCCGAACAAGCTGCTCTGGGTCTCAAAGTTGCCTGGGTTCATGGTCACGACCACGCCCCCCACAGGTCGGATGTCTGGGGTCACGGTCGCTCCGGAGACCCGTCCCAGCGTCGAGTTGTCCTCTGGCTCCGGCGGTGCAGGTTCCTCGCTGGTGCAACCGGCCAACAGGACGATGGCGGCCAATGCCCAGATGCGCAGGGACACGGCCTTCATCCCCTCACCCTTGGATTTGAACTTGCTGGCGGGACGGTCGATGTGTCGGCGTCACGCAAAGAAGGTCCAGCCATCGGGAGCCGCGTCGACGTAGAAGAACGACAGGAACCCTTCGAACGGTTGTTCGATGTCCGGGACCGCCCCGGACGACACTTGCACCCAGATCTCGCCGTCGCTTTCACCGAACGCCGCGCCGGTCTGTCGCGTCGATTCCTGAGGGGCTAGGTAAGTGGCCGCGTAGCCTTCTTCAGCTTCCCCGCCCCAGATCTCCCAGTACAGCTCATGGTCTCCCGTCACGTCGATGCTGGGTGTCCAGTCTCCTTCCAAGACGAGGTTCTGGTAGCCGGACTCCACATCGAACGTGAAGATGCACTGGCAAAGCGTGGAATTGCCCGTGTAGTATGTCACGTACCAGACCGCGTAAATATCGCTGAAGACCATGTGGCCGTCGAACGTGACGGTGGCTTGGTAGGGCACCGGGGACGGGTCCGGGATGAGGGTGATGATGGGCTTGGCCACGGCGCCGGCCTCGACGGTCACCGTCTGCTGGATCGCCAGGAACTGGTCTGCAGAGGCTTCGAGGAAGTAGACGCCGGGGTCCAGGTCCTGGATGACGAACGTCCCGTCTGCGGCGCTGGTCAGGTTCAAGCCCAGCGATTTCAAGGTGATCGTGGCACCACTGATGGGGGTGATCGCGGCGTCCACCACGACGCCACTGATAGCGCCCGTGTCGGGTCCAGTGTCGACGTCCTGGGTGGGGGCCGTGGGTTCTGGTTCAGGGGGTGCGCTTGCGCAACCAGCCAAGACCAAGGCAAGGATCAGAAGAAGGGAAGAGGCTCGCATCATGCCTGCATCGGCACGGGGGGAGTTAGACGTTTCCAGGCTTCAAGCGCGGACGACTTCGATGTCGAAGGTCAGCGTCTTGCCAGCCAGGAAGTGGTTGAAGTCGAGCGTGACGGTCTCTTCCGTGACGGTCTGGACGGTAGCCTGGAGGGCTTGGCCGTCGGGGGTCTGCAGGCCAAGGACCTGGCCCTCTTCGAGGCCGTCAGCGTCGAGCATCTCGCGGGGGATGGTCTGGACGCGCTCGGGGTCAGCCTGACCGTAGCCCTCTTCCGGGGGGATCTCGACGGTGGTCTTGTCGCCCACTTCCTTGCCGCGGACGGCCTTGTCGAAGCCAGCGATCAGCTGGCCGCCGCCGACCGTGAACTCCAGGGGTTCACGGCCTTCGGAGGTATCGAATACCTGCCCGTCGGGGAGCTTGCCGGTGTAATGGACGGCGACGGTGTCACCTTCTTGGATGGCCATTGAGCTGTTCACACCCGGGCTCGTACTTAGGTGATGGGGAGGGGGCGTTGCACAAGTTTTGCCTTCTTTGCCCGGCATGACCAAGAAGTGCCCGGGGCATCTGGGCGTGTGTCCGGAGAGGCTGATGCACACCCAGGGTTCCGTTCATTCCTGCTCGTCCTCTTGCTCAGTGCCCTGACGCTGGGCATCTTCTGGTTCTACTACCTCTACCGCATGTTCGAGGCCGCCGACCGCCGGCGGGGGGCTCCGTTCTTCCGCAAGACCTACTGGACCATGGTGGTCCTCGCGGCGCTCACCGTCGTTGCGCTGCTGTGGGTGGGGTTGCCCGGCTTCGGGTCCTATGATGGCCCTTTGACGTCATACCAACAAGATGGCGAAGCCATGGAGCCACCCTTCCGCGTGCTCTATCCGCCGGAATCCGGGGGTCTGGGGTGGCAGACCAACGCCACCGAGATCTTGATTGTGGCCTACGCCACGGTCACCGCGGTGTTCCTGTTCCTGGAGATCGCCAGATTCCGCCCCGTCATCGCATCGCCCATCGCATTGCCGACCTTGGTCTTGGCGTACTTGCCGTTCGTGTTCATCCCAGGCGTCGCCTGGGGTGCCCTGCTCGTCTCGGTGCTCTACTTCATTGCCTTGCACGACCTGCATCGGGGCCTCATGGCGTTCTTTGACGGTGAGACCCTCGATGGCGAGCCATACGATGCAATCGCCGACGCGACGGCCGAGCCGGCCTAAGCCGCTTCAGCAGTCGGTGCAGGCGCGTCGCTGGACTGGGGTTTGCGGGCCCATTTCCAAGCGAGGAAGCCGCCGGTGACGAACATCACCAAGGAGTAGAATGCAGGGCTCAGCGCAGCTGTCGCCGACTCCAATTGGGTCGTGGCCAACAGGATGCCGAAGGTGCCGTTCTGGAAGCCCACTTCGATGACGATGCTGCGGCGGCGGGCGCCATCCGTGAAGCGGCCCAGCAGGTACCCCGCGCCCATGGCGACCAGGTTCAGGGCCAATGCCGCGGGGACTGCCAAGGCGGCCTTGGACCAGAACCCGACACGGTTCTCGAAGATGGCGGCGCCCACGACAATGGCCAGGATGACGATGCCGAAGATCCGGAACGGTCGGTCGCTGCGGGCACTGAATGCAGGCCAAG
Organism: Thermoplasmatota archaeon; assembly: GCA_041566495.1. Lineage (GTDB taxonomy): Archaea > Thermoplasmatota > E2 > JACPAO01 > JAHFTW01 > JBFGSX01. The sequence continues at coordinate 625 of JBFGSX010000001.1, read as the reverse complement.
CCTTCCCCACGAGCATGCCAAGGAGGACCGGGATGGTGATGACCACCAAGACGAGGCCCACGACCTTGTCCCACGGCAAGGCGACTTCGAGGGCGGAGCCGTATAGCCAACGAGTGGAGAGCAACAACACCAGCGGGGTCCAGAGCAACGCCGCCAGGCTGGTGATGGCGGTCAAGACAATGGACAACGCGGAGTCACCCTTGCACAAATGGGTCAAGACATTGCTCGTGGCGCCGCCGGGCAATGCACCCAACAGCAGCAAGCCAATGGCGATGTCTCGCTGCATGCCCGTAGGATGGAAAACGACGACCACCAAGATGGCCAAGAGCGGCAGCAACACCAATTGACCGATCAAGCCCAGGATCAGGCCACGGGGCTTCGCGCCAACTTCCTTGAACAAACGGGTCGGGGTCGACATCCCCATGCCGAACATCATGATCGCCAAGGCAAGAGGCAAGAAGACGTCCGTCACGATGCTGGTCTCCAATTCGGCCATTGCATGACCACGGGGCGGCCGCTACTTCAAACAACGCACCCTCGCAGCAAGCCCGCCACCGTTAAGTCCGGCGGCCTGAGTGAAGCGATGTGCGCGTGCTCCTCCTGCTCATCGCCGTCGCCACGGCCG